>CALVIA010000022.1 GCA_944329255.1 uncultured Bacilli bacterium | reverse complement strand
TCATATTGATAGTGTAAATCTTTAAATATATTTCTAACATCTTCTCTATATTGTTTATCAGCAGAAGCATATAAAACCGAATTATCATTATATACTATTGCTTTATAGTAATCTCCACTTGTGTTATATTCGTAATACTCTGAAAACAAATTAATTGAAATGCTTGTTTTACCTGTAACATTTGTATTATTTTGCATAACATCTTTTTGACCTTTAGAGAAGAAATCCCAAAGAACATCTTTATCCTTAAATGTTGTATAGCTAATTAAATAATGACATGTTTCTTTATCTGTAATTAAATAGTCTGTCATTCCTGAATATTCTTTTTCCTCCTTTAAGTTAGTTATAGAACAACCTTTTTCTTCCATATATTTAGTAAAATAGTTTTTATCTATTTTATCAGGAAGTTTAACACTAAACATCATAACAAATCCAATTATAAATAATAATACCATAGCGCCATTACAAATAATTGTAAAAAGCAAACCAAATAAAGAATTCTTACTTTTCATAAATAACCCAACTCCTAAATATAATACATCCTAAGACTATTATAGCATGTATAATATACTTTTTTAAAAATAATTCTTGGATAAGAAAGAAGTATATTTATTAATAAAATCATTTTTATCTTCAACACTATCATATAATCCAATTTTTGAAATAATATCATTAATCGGCAATTTACTAATATCTTTATCTCCATAGCTTAAAAGGTAAATATATCTGCCAGTTGCTCCCCATGCATATTTTGGATTCTTATTATATTTTTTTGTTGCTACAAAAATACTTATTATTAATTCTACATTGGTATATCGATCATTATAATTATCACCTATGAATAATAAATCATCAATCAATGGTTGGAGGAACTTGTATAAATATTCATTCATAGGATATTTATAATTTTTATCTGGATAAAATAATTTAAAATCTGATGATGAATAATTTATTTTTTCAAAAAGATTTATTAACAAATATTCTGAATCATTATAATAACGAGATGTATCTATTCGATTATCATTCATACTTAGTATTTCTTTTATAATCTCATATTTTTCTGATTCGAGAGCTGAAATTATTGCTACATATATTAAAAGTAGACTAGGATAATATAATAATGATATTGCAACTGAGTTGCCTCCAAATGTTCCAGTAGGATATACTCTATAAATTATTTCCTTTATTAGATTAATATATTTTTCGCCACCATAATATGTTAATAGTATTATAGCATATAGTAGATTACTAATATTCTTCTGATTTTTTATTACTCTTGACTTAAATATGTCATCACTTATACTATTAAGTTCTAGTTTTTCTTTATTGAATTCTGATAAATAGATTCTAATTTCCTCATTAAATTTACATCTTAAAGTATACATGATATAATATTATTAACAAAAAATAATAAAATTAAAAAATAGAAAGGATTTAATATGGATAAAACAAAATTAACTGCAGAAAGACGTGTAAAAAGAAAATTATATATTAATGATGGTCTTGGTAAAAATCCCAGTTATGAGCAAATAAATCAATTTTGGAAAAGTTTTAAATATGAATGTTTATTAATAGCATTAAATAATTTAAGAAAAGATAATAAATTTATTCCTAAAAGTATACTTATGGCCGAAGCACAAATGGTTTACACACAAAAAATGGATGATTATATTAAAGAAGAATTAGAATTGATGGAAAAAGAAGAACAATGTAAATTATATAATAATATAAATGATTTAATAAAAGATTTAAAACAAATGGAAAATGATAGCGAAATTAATTCACTAACTGTTTTTATTAATAAAAATAAAAGTAAACAAAAAATATTAAAATTAAAAAAGAAAAATTAATGAACATTAATTTTAATATATAGTACTATGATGATAATATTAAGAGGAATTATATGAAATTTTTTAAAACGAATAAAAAAATAAAACTATTTTTCTATATTTTTTTTATATGTTCTATAATAACAATATTTAATAATAATTATTTGAATGATCATAAAACTAATAATACAAACATAGAAAAAGATGAAACAGTAAACTTTCAAACAAATGAAAAAGATGAAAAGATTAAAATTCATTTTATCGATGTTGGTCAAGGCGACTCAATTTTTATTGAATTACCTAATAATGAAACAATGTTAATTGATGCTGGAGAATCATCTAAAGAAGAAGTTGTTTCAGAATATATAAATACTTTAGGTTACAATAAAATAAATTATGTAATTGGTACTCACCCACACAGTGATCACATTGGTGGATTAGCACATATTATTAATTCATTTAATATAGAAAAAATATATATGCCAAAAGCATTGTCTACAAGTAAAACATACGAAAATTTATTAAACACTATATATAAAAATAACAAAAATATTATTACTGCAAAAGCAGGTATTAAAATAATTGATGAAGATAATTTAAAAATTAACATACTTGCTCCAAATAATAATAATTATAGTAATTTAAATAATTATTCTGTTATAATAAAAATAAATTATAAATCAAAATCATTTTTATTTATGGGAGATGCAGAAATTTTAAGCGAAAATGAAATTTTAACCGATGTTTCTGCAGATATAATAAAAATTGGACACCACGGAAGTGATACATCGTCAAGTGAATCATTCTTATCTAAGGTTAATCCTAAATATGCAATAATAATGGTCGGGGAAAATAATAAATACAACCATCCTAATCAAACCATATTGGATAGATTAGAAAGAAATAATATAATTACATATAGAACAGATTTAAACGGAAATATTGTTATTACAAGTGATGGTAATGAAATAAATGTAAAAGTTTCAAGATAGAAAGTGAGGTTTAAAATGAACGTAATAATTGATAGATTTGAGGGAGACTATGCTATTGTAGAAATAAATAAAAATAAATTTGTTAACATACCAAAAATATTAGTTCCTAATGCTAAAGAAAACGATATAATTAGTATTGAAATCAAAAAAAATGAAACAAAAAAAAGAAAGAAAAATATTCAAAAATTAATGGAAAATGTTTTTAAAGATTGATCATTACAATTTTTAATTAATCAATAAATAATTTATTCATTAAAAATTTTATTTTTAATATTCTATATATTTTATATAATAATTCAAATGAATTAAAAAAAGAACCACCAGTTATTAAATCAAGTTCTCTATTTGATAAATTTTTCATTTACTCTTTCTCCTTTCTTTATTTATTTTCTTTATAAATGTTTATTTCCCTCTATTTTAAATAAAAAATATATAACCTTATATTACAAATACAAAGTTATATATTTTTTTAATTTTATATTAATTTTTTTTTAAATTTTGATATAAAATTTTTTCAAAATTTGTTAATCCATATACCGAATTATAATAATTTGGAAATTCTTCAAGATGAGCAAGTGCAATTTTTGCAGTCAAAATTAAATCATTATTTGTTACATTTGTTTTTGGATTAATTAAGCCATGCTCTAATTCAATATTTAATCCTAATAAAAAATCATCTAAAGTAAATTTATCAAACTGTATCCCAAGTATCTTACTTGCATATAAAGCATCTTTAATATTAAACATAAAATCACCAATATATTATATTCTAAACATAATACATTGGCGTATAATATAATTTAAAACTTTGATTTTTTTAAAGATTTATCATTTTCTTTAGTAGAAAATGATTTACTTAAACCTATTTTTATTGCTTCACCATTTTCACTTTTTAATAAAACTCTATTTAATGAATGAGTATCCATTGAGACTAATTCAGCCCTATCATTAACTTTAACATTAGATTCTCTATCTATATTAAAATTATTAGATTTAATTAATAAATAATCAGATTTTATTCTAGAATTTTTAATATTTAAATCATTAGAAATTAATAATAATGAATTACATTTATTTTGATTACCAATACTTACTTCATTCATAATTAAGCCATCATTTGCTTGAATAAATACTAATAAATCACTTTTTATATAAGTATATTTATTTTTTAAACTTACATTATTAAATAAAATATTATTAGCTTTTAAATAAAATTCTTTATCTTCAGTTATTGATACATTATTAAATATTAAATTATTATAATTTCCAACAATTATTAATCCCTTATCAAATTTACAATTATTTATTAAAAAATTACAGTTATAATGCCCTGAAATCACAAATTCACAGTCGTTAATTTCAATATCTTTCATTTCAAAATAAAATGGTTTTCCAAAATAAAATCTTGACGTTTTATCATAATAATTGCTTAACCACAAATCAACAAAATATTTATCATTTTCTATTTTTAATTTATTTTTATTGATATAACAAACAATTTTATCATCTTCTTCTACTACATTTCCATATTTTTTACATGTAGAAAAAACATCATTTTTTAACATTTTTCTTTTAATATCATTTATAAACATAAATCCCCCTAAACATTTAATTAATTAAACTTTATATTATCATATAAAACATATTTGTCAATATATTATTTTATTGTTTTTTTTATATTCATCAAATAATTTTACGCATTCATCTCTATCAATTTGTTTAAAATCAATTATATTTTTTTCTTTACCTTCTAAATAATTATAAATCATATCATCTCTAAAACCAATATTACCTGCATCAAATCTTGTACATGCATAATATACTTTATCTATATTAGCCCATATAATAGCACTTAAACACATTGGACAAGGTTCACAAGATGTATATAAAATAAAACCGGATAAATCATATGTTCCTAATTTATTACACGCTTCTCTAATAACAGTTATTTCTGCATGTGCAGTTGGATCATTATTTTTTATAACCATGTTATTCCCTTTAGCAATTATATTTCCGTCTTTATCTACAATAACAGCTCCAAATGGTCCACCTTCATTATTTCTAGAACCATTTATAGCACAATCATTTGCAATTTTCATAAATTTATTCATAACAATCTCCTCTTTTATAGTATATCATTATTTATACAATAAAAAAAGAATAACAAAGTATTCTTTTTTTATAAATTTATTTAATTAAATTTTTGCAAAAATCTGGCATTAATATTTTGTTAAGATCCTCTCCAACCTTATCTATTGAAGAATTTCCTATTTTTGTAGCAGCCGAATATACATTACCACCACCACTAAGTTTTTTCATAACATCACCAACATCAATTCGCCCTTTAGAACGAGCACTTATAGAAATAAGATCATTATCAATAAAACCAGCAGCAAAAGCAGCATCAACTTTATATTTTAATAAATAATCTGCAACTTTAGCTAATTCTTCCTTTGTATATTTAACATCATCTGATGAAATTGCAAGTGCAATTGTATATGTAAAAAAATTTGCTTTGTTTACTAATTGCTGAACCTTTCTATCACTTAAAAAATCTTCTTCAAATAATTCATTTACAAAATCAATACTTGCACCTTTTTTCATTAATCTTGAATTTATATCCATTGTTTTAAAACTTACATTCTTTGTAAATTTATTTGTATCTAAATAAATACCTGCAAGTAAATAATTAGCTATTTTACTATCTACTTTAATGTTATTCATACATAACAAATCTACCATTAATTCAGCAGTACTTGATGAATTAACATCAATACACTTATAAGATGTTTTTAAACCATTATCATCCTCATGATGATCAATTACAGCAATATTCTTAAACCCATGGAGATAATCTTTACAACACAATAAATAATCTCTATTGACATCACATGCAATCAATAAATCATTATCTTTAGACAATTGTTTATATTTTTCCATATTAATAATTGGAAATTTTGTACAAATATCATCTACTATTTTTTTTACTCCTGGTTCAATCTTAGTTGGTTCCTCATCCAAAATAATATAAAATGGTTTTTTATATTTTCTTACTATAAGTGCCATAGCAATACAAGATGAAATGGCATCAAAATCAGCCCCTAAATGAGGAACTAAAAAAACCTGATCAGAAATATTAATTAATTTATCTAAATCTAATTTAAATTCTTTTAAAGTCATAATCTCCCTCTTTTTTTGTCTTAAAAAAAGACGTTTGTTAGTATAGCATAATAAATATAAGTCCTAATAAATATAAGTTGTCAATTTTGCTAAAAATATGGTAAAATTTTATTGAGGTGTATCATGAATATTTACATAGCACAATTTTTTGGAGCATTAGCATGGATATTTTTACTTATAAGTTATTGCAAAAAAAATAATAAAAAATTATTATTAATGCAAATTATTGCATGTATTTTTTTACACTAAATTACGGCTTTTTAAATGCAAAATCAGCATTAATAGTTGTTATATTTGAAATATTTAGAGACTTTTTATACTTAAAATTTAAAAAAAGAAATAACATATTTATAATATGTTTACCATTTTATATAATAATTTCAATTATTACATATGAAAACATTATATCCACTTTATCAATTATTGAATCTATTTTCGATTCATATGCACTAACTAAAAAAAATCAAAAGGTAGTAGCACTAAGTATAATAACATATACTTTTTGGTTAATATATGATATAAATTTTGAAAGTTATTCAACTGTTTTTTTTGAGTCAATAATAATATTATCAAATATTATAGTTTTAATTAAATATAGAAATGCTTATTTGAGAAGTGATAAATTAATTTTTTCAAGGGGATTAGTATTTAATACTAAAATAATTAATGATTTTTATAAAATAGACTCAAATAATTTTGATTCAATTTATAGATAGACTAAAGAAAAACATACAAATGTTATAAAAAGTAAAAAAACTGAATTTATTTTTATTAAAGATAAAAAAGAAATAGTAGGTTATATAAATTTTATAAATATAACAAAAAATAAGTATTTAGAAATGCAAGATGATTCAAAATACAATGATATTCACAGAAAAGATATTTTAATATTTAATAAAAATAATGATAATTATATAAATATAAATACTATATCAATTAAAAATGAATATCAAAACAAAAAATCTATTATAAAAATAGCTAATGTAATAAAAAAATATTTACATAATAAAAAAATTAATGGATTTATAATTAAAGGAATTATTGCAATTACTGCATCAAATTTTGAAAGAGATATTTTATCTTATATGAATTTAAAAAAAATAAGTAAAAACAATGATAATTTTTCAATTTTTATATTTGAAGATTTGTAGCAATTTATAAAACCTCATTTCTAAAAAAAGAAATGAGGTTTTATTATAATTTAAATTGTGAATTATATAATTTTGAATAAAATTTATTTAAATTAATAAGTTCATCATGAGTTCCTTGTTCAATTATATTTCCATCTTTCATTACAAGTATCAAATCAGCATTTTTAATAGTAGACAATCTATGTGCAATTATAAACGATGTTTTCCCTTCTGACAACTTATCCATAGCATTTTGAACTAATTCTTCTGTTCTTGTATCAACATTAGAAGTAGCTTCATCTAAAATCAAAAATGGTGCATCTTTAATCATACCTCTAGCAATAGTTAAAAGCTGTTTTTGTCCTGCGGAAACAGATTCATTATTATTAAGGATAGTATCGTAACCATTTGATAAAGTTTTTATAAAGTGATCAATTCCAACTATTTTGCATATTTCCTTTATCTTTTTATCAGTAACATTCTTTTGATTAAATACAATATTTTCTTTTACAGTGCCTTCATATATCCATGTATCTTGTAAAACCATAGTAAACAAATCATGAACATTTTCTCTTGTTAAATCATTTATAGAAACACCATCTATTAAAATATCTCCAGAACTTATTTCATAAAATTTCATAAGTAAATTAACTATAGTTGTTTTACCAGCGCCAGTAGGTCCAACAATTGCAACCTTTTTTCCCCTATTTGCTACAGCACTAAAATTATGTATAGTTGGATTTTCATTACCTTCATATTTAAATGAAACATTTTTAAACTCAATTTTTCCTTTTACATCTTTCCTATCTAAATGTTTCTTTTTGTTACTTTCATCACTCATTTCTCTTTCATCTAAAAATTCAAATATTCTTTCTCCTGCAGCTGCTGTATTTTGAACATTTGTCATAGATTGACCAATTTGAGATAAAGGTGAGGTAAATAATCTAACATATGATATAAATGCTATTATTACACCAAATGTTATCTTATTGTTCATAACAAGTAATGCTCCAACAATACATACAGCAACATATCCAAAGTTTCCTATAAATGCCATAATTGGATGCATAAGTCCAGATAAAAATTGACTTTTTCTATTAGCATTACATAATTTCTTATTTAAATCATTAAATTCATCTAATGCTAAGTACTTTCCATTATAAGTTTTTACAACATTAAGACCAGAATATATTTCCTCAATATGCCCATTCAAATTTCCTAATTCCCTTTGTTTTTGTTCAAAATATTTTTGAGATTTCGTTAAAATTATAAACATAATTACAAACCCAATAAAACTAGATACAATAGATGTAATTGCCATAATTGGATTTGTTATAAACATCATTATTAATGTACCAAAAAATAAAGTAACAGAACTTACTAAAGTAGCTAGTGATTGATTCATAGATTGAGCGATTATATCTATATCATTGGTAACTCTAGATAATATATCTCCAGTTGTATTTCTATCAAAAAATGAAAGTGGTAACCTATTTATTTTTAATGCAATATCTGTTCTTAATTTCTTTGCAAACTTATTAGCAATATCTGTCATAGAGATAGCTTGTATATATGTAAAAATAGCACTACATAAATACATACAAACTAAAATTATAGTTAAATTTTTAATGTTGTTCATATCCATTTTAGGTTTAATAACATCATATATACTATCTGGAAGAGAATCTATCATTCCATATAATAAGTCATTATTACCATTAGTTTCTTTTACAATATTTATAAGTTCTAATTGATCAGAAACACTAATTAAACTTCCATCTACATTTATATCTTTTAAAGTTAATTTAATTATATTATTAGGTAAAAAAATTATATTATCATTACTTTTAATTATATTAATAAAACTAATTTGATCACTTACACAAATATTATCATTATCTACTAAAATCTCATTTAAAATAGACACAGGTAAATCAAATATATTTTTATCCTTACTAGATATAAACTTATTGAATATATCTTTATCACTATCATTAATATAATCTAATTCCATAACTCTATCTATATTTTTATCGCTTAAATCATATTTAATAACATTTACTAATTTATCTTTGTCAACATTTTCACTTATCTTATCAAAAATAAGTGTTATATTATCAGTATTAACGACTAAACCATCTTTAATTTTATCTGTTAAATTAGACAAAATATTTGGAGTAAATATAGTTAAAATAGCACCAAATACAGCTAATACAAGAGATATAATCAATAAAAACTTAAATTGATTTAATTCTTTAACTAATCTTTTTATAGATCCCTTAAAATCTTTTGCTTTTCCAACATTTCCATTATTTATTCTTGGCATTTTTTAATTCCTCCAATGATAATTGAGATAGTGCGATTTGTCTATAAACATCACAATTTTCTAATAATTCTTCATGAGTTCCCATACCAACACATCTACCATTATCCAAAACTAATATTTTATCAGAATGCATTATAGTACCAATTCTTTGAGCAACTATTAAACATGTTGCATCCTTTGTATGTTTCTTTAATTCTCTTCTCAAATCATAATCAGTTTTATAATCAAGAGCAGAAAAACTATCATCAAATATATATATTTCAGGATCCCTAGCAATAGCTCTAGCTATAGAAAGTCTCTGCTTTTGACCTCCTGATATATTAGTACCACCCTGTGCAATCATAGTATCATATTTTTTATCCATCTTTAAAACAAATTCAGATGCTTGAGCAACTTTAATTGCATTAATTATATTACTTTCGGTTTTCTTTTTGCCATTTTTTCCATAAGAGACATTATCTTTAACAGTCATATTAAAAATAACAGGTTTTTGAGAGACATAACCAATTTTATTATATAATGCTTCTAATTTATAATTTTTTACATTAACGCCATCTACGAGTACTTCACCTTCAGTAGCATCATAAAATCTAGGAACTAAATTAATTAAAGTGCTTTTACCACTACCAGTTGAACCAATAAATGAAACGACATCCCCCTTATTTGCAGTAAAACTAATGTCTTTTAAAACATATTCTTCAGCATCAGGATATTTAAATGAAACATTTTTAAATTCAACTACACCCTTTTTACTACCCTTAGTTACATTACCATCTTTTATACTAGAATCAGTTTCTAATACCTCATTAATTCTAAGAGCAGACACTTGTGCTCTTGGTAAAAACATAAATACCATCGCAAGAAGTAAAAAAGACATTATAACCTGCATAGCATAACTTGAAAATACAACCATATCGCTAAAAATAACTAATTTATCAGCCATGATAGAATCTTCAATTAACATTGCACCAATAAAATATATTGAAAGAGCCAAAGTATTCATAACTAAATACATAGCAGGAGACAAAATAGCAAAAGTTTTTTGATTAAATAATTGTTGATTAGTAAGTTTATTATTAACATCCTCATACTTATTATTTTGATAATCATATGCATTAAATGCTCTAATAACTCTTAAACCATTTAAACTTTCTCTAGTAATACCATTTAATTTATCAATTAACTTTTGAACAATTTTAAATTTAGGCATTACAATTATAATTAAAATACAAATCAATGATAGTAAAATAACAACTGCTAAAGCAGTTACTGCACTCCACTGCCAACTCTTATTCAAAATTTTTGTTATAGCCCATAAAGCAGTAATTGGTGCCTTAATAAGCATTTGAAGTCCAATAGCAATAAACATTTCAACCTGAGTTATATCATTTGTTGTTCTAGTTATTAAACTACTAGTTTTAAAATTTTTAACTTCACTTAAAGAAAAATCCAAAACCTTAGTAAATAACTTTTCTCTTAAATTTTTAGCAAAATAAGATGAAAAATTAGCAATTATATAACCAACTAAAATAGCAAAAAATAAACTGCCAAAAGCACAAAGTAACATATATCCACCATATAATAATATATCGTTCATACTATTTTCAGTAGATTGAAGTAATACTGTTATTTGAGACATATAATCTGGAATCTTAAGTTCCAAATATACCTGTGCAAATACAAATACAAAACATAAAAAAATTATAAAATAATCTTTTTTATTGAAATTTTTAAATAGCTTTAACATGTTATCACCTTATAATATAATATGCTTTTATAAAACTTAAGTCAATGCTTATTTAAAAATTGTGCTTATTTAAAAATTGCTAAAATAATAACTGAAATAATTATAAATATAAAACCAATAACATTTTTATAATTTAGTCTTTCTTTTAAAAATATTACTGATCCAATTATAGCAAAAACCGCACTTAATTTTTCTATAGGAAAAACAATACTAGCATCCCCCTCTTTTAAGGCTATAAAATAAAATATCCATGAAAGAGTTGTTGATATTCCAGATAATAATATAAATATATAGTTTTTTAATGAAATATCTTTTATATCTTTGTATTCTTTTTTTAAATATATATATATCCATGTAATTATTAAAACAATAAATGTTCTAAATAAATTAGCTAAATAGAAATTTATATCTTTTAATCCCAGCTTTGCCAAAATAGTTGAAATACTTGTAAATACCGCTGTTAAAAGTGCATAAATAAACCAATTATTATTTTTTACTTTATGCGTTTTTTTAACCATTAAATATGTTCCTAATATTAAAAATATTATAGAAAATATTTTATATATAGTAATTTTTTCATTAAAAAATATAAAGGATAAAATTAATGTTAATATAACACTTGTTTTATCTACTGGAGTTACTTTGCTAATATCCGATAATGATAACGCTTTAAAATAAAATAACCATAGTAAGGCAGTTGTAATACCTGATAATATTAAAAATAATGAATTATTTAAATTTAATTCATGAAAACTATTTTTAAATATTAAAAATATAATAAAGCTAAATATAAAAATAATTATGGTTCTTATAGCCGTTACCACATTACTATTTGTATTATTTAGACCGTATTTTGAAAATATAGTTGTTAATCCTGAAAAAAATGCTGCTATAATTGCATAAAAAATGTACATAATATCACCAATAATATTATGTACATTTAGTTTTTATTTATTTTCAATTAAGCTTAAACTAACTTTATTTTTATCATAATGGATTTCATCAACATAACAATCTACAATATCCCCAACACTTAATACTTCACTAGGATGTTTAATATATTGATCTGTTATTTTAGATATATGAACTAATCCATCGTTCTTTAAACCTATATCAATAAAAGCACCAAAATCAACTACGTTTCTAACTGTTCCCTGTAATTTCATTCCAACAGTTAAATCTTCTAACTTTAGTATATCACTTCTTAAAATAGGTTTTGGCATATCATCTCTTGGGTCCCTAAGAGGGTTAGAAAGAGATGATATAATATCATTTAATGTATAAAAATCTAAATTAAGTTTTTTTGAAAAATAATTAACGTCAATATTTTTTAAAATATCATTTATTTTAGATGTTCCAATATCATCTAAAGATAAATTAAGTTCATTTAATAATTTCAATGTTGCATCATAACTTTCAGTATGAATACTTGTTTTATCAAGGGGATTTATTCCATCAACAATTCTAATAAAACCTATAGCTTGTTCATAGACTTTATCAGACATTAGTTTATTTTTTTTAATTTCTTCTCTTGAAGAGAATTTTCCATTATTTTCTCTATAATTAATTATCTTATCTATTATTTTTTTGTTTAAACCAGAAACATATTTAAGTAATGATGTACTAGCAGTATTTATATTAACTCCTACTTGATTAACAACTTTTGAAACAATAAAATCTAATGATTCATTCAATTTTTTTTCTGGAACATCATGTTGATATAAACCAACACCGATACTTTTCGAATCAACTTTTACAAGTTCAGAAAGAGGATCTTGTAATCTTCTTGCAATAGAAATTGCACTTCTTTCTTCAACATGTAAATCAGGAAATTCAGAAATAGCAAGTTTGCTTGCAGAATAAACTGAAGCACCTGCCTCATTTACAATAACATATTTAACATCCCTATTTGAATCCTTAATAACATCAGCTATAAATTTTTCTGATTCTCTAGAAGCAGTTCCATTTCCTATAGCAATTATATCAATCTTATATTTATCAATTATTTCATTAACAATTTTTTTAGATTTTTCGTATTCACATTTTGGCTCGTGAGGATATATAACACTTTTATATATAAACTTTCCAGTATAATCTACAACAGCTAGTTTGCATCCAGTTCTAAAAGCAGGATCAAGTCCTAAAACCATTTTTTCCTTCATTGGAGGTATTAATAATAAATGTTCTAAATTATCCATAAAAACATTTATAGCTTGTAAAGAAGCAGTGTCAGTTAAATCACTCCTAATTTCTCTTTCTATACTAGGATATATTAGTCTTGCTAAACTATCTTTTATCGAATCCATAACATAAACTGCACATTCACTTTCACTATTTTTTATTAATTTTTTATTTAAATAATCAATAATTTTTGAATCATCAAATTCAATTTTTACATTCAAAACATTATCTTTCTCTCCTCTATTTAATGCCAAAATACGATGTGGTTTTATTCCCTTTAAATTTTCAGAATAGTCGTAATACATCTCATAAATTTTAGTATCGTCAGAAGAATTTTTTTTCATTTTAGAAACTATCTTACTATTATTATAAATATAATTTCTAATCCACTTCCTATAACTAGAATTATCACTAATCCATTCTGCAATAATATATTTAGCACCAGTTATAGCATCATCTTTATTTTTAATATTTTCATTTAAAAACTTATCTACACCAACTAATTTAATAGGAAAAGACATAATTATCTTTGCAAGAGGCTCCAAACCATTTTTTATTGCCTCAGTCGCTTTTGTTTTCTTTTTTTCCTTAAAAGGTCTATAAATATCTTCTATTTCAACTAACTTATTACACTTCATTATTTCATCTTTTAAAGAATCAGTTAAAAGACCTTTTTCATCTATTAATCTTATTACATCTTCTTTTCTTTTTAAAAGATTAATTTCATATTCATAAACATCATTTATCTTTCTAATTTGTTCTTCATCTAAATTACCTGTAGCTTCTTTTCTATATCTTGCAATAAAAGGAATTGTATTTCCCTCACTAAGTAATTTTAATGTTTGTGATACACTTTTAAAAGAAATATTTAAATCATCACATATATTATTAATTATATTATCATTCATATCATTTCTCTCCTATAAACTTTGATAAAACAAGTCCTATCAAAAATAAAAAAACACCAAAAATTATTTCATATAAACTAACCGCATTATTTGTTACACCCAAAAATATAGATATAATTGATGCAAACACAAAACCTATAATTCCGTAATATGTAATTACTTCATACTTATTTAATAACCATTCAATTATTTTAGCTGCGACTATTATTCCAAGCAAAATTCCTATACCAACAAAAAATAAAATTATCATATCATGTAAAATATTTTCCATTTTAGTTAAACTTCTAATTGTATTGATAATTGGTTCATAGTATCCTAATAAAACTAAAACAAATGAACCAGATATTCCAGGTAACATCATACTGATTGAAGCAATAAACCCACTTAAAAACAAACAAATAGCTGTAAAAAAATCAATATTATTTAAAGAAATAACATTATTATTTCCTGTTAAATATGGAAGACCCAAAACAAATAAAAATGAAAGTAATAAAACTAAATAATTAATAGGTTTTCTTTTCCCTTTTATTTTTATAAATAATTGTGGAATACCACCAAATATAATTCCTATAAAAAATAATGTCGTAGCAAAAGGATAATTATCTAAACAAAATCCAATTAAGTTACTAAAAACTAATAAAGATATAATTACACCAATTCCCAAAAATAAAATAAACTTAAAATTATCTTTTAAATTATGAAAGAAATGTGAAATAACTGATATTAATTTTTCATAAATCCCCAAAGTTATTGCAAGAGTTCCACCACTAACACCAGGTATTATATTAGCTATTCCTAAAATAAATCCCTTAACAATTAAAATCAAATTATCTTTCATCTAACCACCTAAAACATTATAACATGATTAAAAAAAAATAACCATTAAATATTCAAAATATATAATTTTTAGTGTATAATGATATTCGAGTTAT
>CALVIA010000021.1 GCA_944329255.1 uncultured Bacilli bacterium | reverse complement strand
TGAGAGATAAAATTATAGAAAATCATTGAAATATAAAGGTAAAATAATTGGTAGTGTCAAAAACTCTGCACACTACCATGTAAAATAGGGAGTGTGTGATATGAAGAAAAATGCATTTACATTAGTAGAATTACTTGCTGTAATAGTAATATTAGCAGTAATATTAGTAATAGCAGTACCACAAGTATTAGATGTAATAGAATCATCAAAAAAAGGAAGTATAGAATCAACAGTAAAATTAATAGCAAATACAGCAGAGAAAAAATATGCAGAGATGTTAATAAATGGAGAAACTGTAACAAATACATTAAATTGTAATGAAGTAGTTGAATTAAGTACAAATGATTATTCAAATTGTACAGTTTCATTTGATAGTACTGGAAAAGCAAGTGTAACAGTAACGGGTATAGGAAAATTTGAAGGATATACATGTACAAATGGAACAAAGGAAAATGCAAATTGTACAAAAGGAGAAATAAATAATATAATAAATGAAAATGCTATTTCATATATAGAAAACTTATATAATACAGCTGCAACAGAAAATGGACTAGTAAAAGATGATACAGATGATCAAAATATAAGATATACAGGAAGTAATGAAGTAGTAAAAAACTATGTATCATTTGATGGAGATGTGTGGAGAATAATAGGAATAGTAGATGGTAAAGTAAAACTAGTAAAAGAAAAATCTATTGGAGATTATTCTTGGGATTCATCAGCATCAGATAAGAATAGCGGAGATGGTTATAATATTTGGGAGACAATAGATGGACAAACAAAAGAAGATGGAGCTACAAAAGCAGATTTAAATATTTTACTTAATGAAGGATACTATGGTGGAAGTTACCCAAGTGAATGTTTTGGAGGAAGAAATAATACAATAAAAGAATGTCCAACAGCAACAATAAATTCCACATTAAAAAGTATGGTAGATGAGAATGCAGTGTGGTATTTAGGTGGTCATAACTCATTAGATATACAACCAAAAGATATGTACGAATATGAAAGAGGGACAACTGTACATAGGTCTGATATAGCAAAAACAGAGTGGACAGGGCCAGTAGGATTAATATATCCAAGTGATTATGGATATGCGGTAGATAGAACAAAATGCACAGAGACATTAAATAATTATGCCAATGCAACATGTACAGAAAACAATTGGTTATATAAGAATGGTCATTGTCGGACATTGTCGCCTAACTCTAGTTATAGCAGCTTTGTGTTCGATGTCGGCAGTAGTGGGTTTGTGGGCTACAGCAGTGTGTATGGTTCTTTTGGGGTTGTGCCGGCCGTATATCTAAAATCTAATATCCTAATAGAAAGTGGAGACGGAAGTAGTAGTAATCCATATATATTAAAAGCAAGCTAGAGATTATGGTTAACCTAAAAAACGCGACCTAGGTGGGTAGGGAGCCAGCGGGAGCGAGGTAATTTGGAAAAATTAAATATAATATATATAAGTAAGATTATAAAAAATAAAAATAAAAGAAAAATTAACATAATTTATAAAAAAATATATAAAAATTATATATTTTTTTTTTAAAAATAGAGGAAATTTAGATATTATTGTAGAATAAATATGATGTAGGGTGTAAAAATGAGAGTTAGCGAAGAAAAAATAGTTGAAATTAGAAAGTCAGTAAATATTGTAGATATTATTTCAGATTATATTCCTATAGAACAAAAAGGAAGAAATTATTTTGCAATATGTCCATTTCATGATGATCATAATCCAAGTATGAGTATTTCACCAGAAAAACAAATATATACTTGTTTTGTTTGTGGTGCACATGGAAATGTTTTTAATTTTATAATGGATTACGAAAATGTTTCATTTTATGAGGCATTAAAAATAGTTGCAAATAAATCTAATATTGAATTAAATATAGATGATTATAATCAAAATATTGAAAAAAGAAATGATAATAATAATTTATACGAAATATACGATTTTGCATTTAAATATTATCAAAATAATTTATTAACTAAAGATGGTAAAGAAGCACTTGATTATCTTTATAAAAGAGATTTCACAGACGAAATTATTAAAGAATTTGGTATTGGTTTATCTACTAAAAATAAACTTACTAAAGTTTTATTAAATAAGGGGTATAAAAATGAGGATTTATTAAATAGTGGTATATCTTCATTTAATGATAATATATATGATACTTTTATAGATAGAATTATGTTTCCATTATGGGATTTAGATGGTAAGGTAGTTGGATTTAGTGGAAGAATATATAAAACAAATGATTCTTCAAAATATGTTAATTCTAAGGAGAGCGAAATATTTAAAAAAGGAAATTTGTTATATAATTATCATAGGGCAAAACAATTTGCAAGAAGGAAAAAAAGTGTTATAATAGTCGAAGGATTTATGGATGTTATTGCACTTTATAAAGTGGGAATTTATAATGTCGTTGCTAGCATGGGAACTGCAATAACAAAAGAACAAGCAAGATTGTTAAAAAAATTATCAACAAATATTATTCTATGCTTTGATGGAGATACTGCAGGAAATAAAGCAACCCTTTCTTGTTCGAAGGAATTAACAGATATTGGAATTTATCCAAAAATAATTAGGTTACCATCGCCACTTGATCCGGATGAGTTTTTATCTAAATATGGAAAAGAAAAATTTGATGAATACTTAGAAAATCCTAAATCGCTTTTAGATTATAAAATTGATTATTATAGAAGTATTACTAATTTTAATAATTCAGAGGAAATTTCTAATTATATAAAAAATGTTTTATCAGAATTAAATTTGGTTGAAGATAAGATTGTAAAAGAAATAATATTAAAAAAATTAAGTGATGAAACAAATATAAGTTTTTCTACAATTAATGGATTATTAAAAGAAAACACTAAGAAAAAAGAAAAGAAGCAAGAAAATAAAGTAACTTTTAATAAATATGAAAAGGCAGAAAGACGTTTAATATTTTATATGATAAGATATCCTGAAGTAATTAGAATTTATGAAAATAATAAATGTAATTTTCCGACAAAAGAATTTAGGTTTTTAGCAAGTGAAATAATTTATTATTATAATAAACATAATTGTTTAAGTATAGCAGATTTTTTAAGTTATTTAAATGATAAAGAAGAATTGTTAGAAGCTTTTAAAAAGATAGATACATTAAATATTAATGAAAACTATTGTTATGAAGAAATAATGGATTATATAAATTTACTAAATGATTATAGTATTAAAGAAAGAATAAAAAGTTTAACAAAAGAATTTAAAAAAGAAAATGATTTTATAAAAAAAACAGAAATAGCAAAAGAAATATCAGAGTTGAAAGTGAGAGTGTAAATATGAGTGAAATAAAAACTTTTGAAGAAAGAAAAAAAACATTAATAAAAATAGGGAAAGAAAAAGGATACATTACATTTGAGGAATTAGCAGAGCATTTAAAAGGATTAGATATGGACAGTGATTCGTTAGATGAATTGTATAATGCATTTCATGATTTGGGGATAGAAGTAGTATCAGAAGATGTTGATGATTCTTCCAATGATGATGGTGGAGTTGAATTAATTGGGGATTTAAGTGTTCCAAAAACTGTAAGTATTAATGACCCCGTTAGAATGTATTTAAAAGAAATTGGTAAAATAAGTTTATTGTCTTTAGATGAAGAATTAAAATTATCAGAAAGAGTTGCAAATGGAGATGAGGAAGCAAAAAATAAATTAGCAGAATCAAATTTGCGTTTAGTTGTTTCTATAGCCAAAAGATATGTAGGTAGAAATTTATCGTTCCTTGATTTAATACAAGAAGGGAATATGGGTCTTATGAAGGCTGTTGATAAATTTGATGCAACAAAAGGTTATAAATTTAGTACATATGCAACATGGTGGATAAGACAAGCAATAACAAGAGCTATTGCTGATCAAGCAAAAACTATAAGGGTACCTGTTCATATGGTTGAAACAATTAATAAATTAAAAAGAACACAAAGGCAATTAACATTGGAATTAAATAGAGAACCTACAGAAGAAGAACTTGCAAAGAAAATGAATATTCCAGTGGAAAAAATAAGGGAAATTATTAAAATTGATGTGGATCCTATATCTTTAGAAAAGCCAACAAGAGAAGATGAAGATTCATGCGTTGCAGATTTTATAAAAGATGAAAGTAATATGAGCCCTGAGGAATATGCAATAAATTCTAAATTAAAAGATGAGATAGCAGAAGTTCTTCTTACTTTAACTGAAAGAGAAGAACAAGTTTTGAGATTAAGATTTGGTCTTGAAGACGGAACATGTAGAACATTAGAAGAAGTTGGAAATATGTTTGGTGTTACTAGAGAAAGAATTAGACAAATTGAAGCAAAAGCATTAAGAAAATTAAGACATCCATCAAGATCAAAAAAATTAAAGGATTATTTAAATGATTAAATTATCATTAAGATTAAAAGAAATATCGGAATATATAGATGAAAAAGATGTGGTATTAGATATTGGATGTGATCATGCATTATTAGATATATTTTTAAGCCAAAAATATAAAAAAAGATATTATGCATCCGATTTAAGAGAAAGTGCACTTGAAATGGCAAAAAAAAATATTCAAAAATATAGTGCTGAAAATGTAATTTTAAAGTGTGGAAATGGATTATCAGTATTAGATGAATGTGAAAAAGTAGATACACTTGTTATTTCTGGTATGGGATATTATACTATTACTAAAATTTTATCAAACATAAAAAATAAAAAAAGCATTAAAAAATTAGTAATACAGTCCAATTCAAATACTTATGAAATTAGGAAATTTTTACTAAAAAATGATTTTTTTATAGATAAAGAAAAAGTTGTATTTGAAAAAAATATATATTATATTATTAGTTGTTTTAAAAGAGGCAAAAAAAAATATACAAAAAAAGATATAACTGTTGGAATATTTACTAATGATGTAAATAAATATATTGAAAAAGAAATAAAAAAGAATAATATATTATTAAATATTATCCCAAAAAAACATTTTATAAAAAGATATAAAATAAAAAACAAAAATAAATATTTAAAAAAATTCTATAAATAATTAGAATTTTTTTTTATGCAAAAAATGTTGGATTATTATTTGCATTATTTTGAATTGCATTAGAACTATTATTATTATTATTATTATTAACATTATTATTACTATTTAATTCTCCAATTACTCTAAATACTGTTCCTACATTTTTAAACATAGGTTTTACTTGATTATATATAGGCATTGCTTGATTTATAACATTTAAAGTTCTTTGAGCATTATTTAAAAAAATATCCCAACTAAATGCTTTTTTACCTAACCCCAATAGACCATTTGAACCAGGTGATAATCCTAATGATGAATAATTAGCAGGATTATACATTGAATATGGAATTTGATTGTACATGATATCACTCCTCAAAATATTATATGAAATATAAAAAAAAAGTTTAAATATTTTAAATAATGTGATATACTAATACATAGAATAGGAGTTTGGCAAGTGGAGGTGTGATAAAGTGAAAAATAATAATGATTTATCACATTTATATAGTAATAAACAAGAGCATGAAAATGCTCTATTTGTTGTGGAAAAAAATAATATTACCAAAAATTATCAAAAAGAAAAACTTGAATTAGAAAAACTTTTAGAAAAAAAATTAGAAAAAATAAATAAAGAACAAAAAATAAATAAAAAAAACAAAAAAAGTATTTTATCAAAAATAATTAATTTATTATTTAAAAATAAAAAAAGTGATAATAAGGTAAAATTGGGTAAAGATAAAAGTATTAATTTCATAGAAAAAACAAATATAAATGAAAAAAAATTAAAGCAAGTAGAGTTAAAAAAGAAAATAAAGGAAGAAAAGCAAAAAAAACAACAAGAAATTCAAAATCAAATTAAAAAAAATAATGAAACAAGAAAACAAGAAAAAAAATTAAAGCAAGAAGAATTAAGAAAAAGGAAAGAAGAAGAAAAAATAAATAAAATTAGAGAAAAGCAAAGAAAACAAGAAGAAAAAAAACAAAAAGAAATTGAAAAAAACATATTAAATGAAAATATAAAAAATAATGAAAAAAATGAATCTGCAAATAAAAAAAATAAAGAATTAGCTAGGAAAGAAAAAGAAGAAAAAAAGAGATTAAAAAGAAAAAAAAAAGAAAAAAAATTTAAAATAAAATTAAATAAAAAACTAAAAAGAAAAAAAGAAAAAGAAGAAAAAACAATAGAAATTATTAATAAAAGAAGAGAAAAAGAAAATAAAATAAAAAAAGAAAGAGAAGAAGCTAAAAAGCAAAGAAGAGAAAAAGCTAATTTAATAAAAAAAGCTCAAGAAGAAAATCGTCAAAAAGCAAGAGAAAACAGAAAATCTTTAAGTGAAAAAATAAATGATTGGTATCAAAATCTTTCATTTGTAAAAGATGCAAAAAATAGAAAAGAACTTGAAAGACAAACATTATTAATTGATTTTGATGGAGAGGATGCTATACGAAGTACAGAAAAAATTATGTACAAGTATGTAGCAAAAAATAAAGAAACAGGTAAAATTGAAACGGGAGAATTTGCTGCATTTTCTAAATTGGATGTACATTCTTTTTTAATTGCAGATGGATATGATGTATATGAGATAACACCTCAAAAGAATTTACATAAAACTATTACTTTATTTTCTCCAAAATTTAATTCAAATGAGCTTGACTTTTTTTTAACACAATTATCAACATTTTTAAAGTCTGGTATAACTTTAATAGAATCAGTAAAAATATTATCTAAACAATGTAAAAAGAGTTCACAAAAAAATATATATAAATCAATTATATATGAATTATCAATGGGAGAAAATTTTAGTGAAGCACTAGCAAAACAAGGAAATATTTTTCCTAGATTATTAATTAATATGGTTAAAACTTCTGAATTAACAGGAGATTTACCTGAAACATTAGATGATATGGCAGATTATTATAGAGAAATTGAAAAAACAAGAAAGCAAATGATAAGCGCATTAACATATCCAGCTGTAGTTTTAGTTTTTGCAATAGGAATTTTAATATTTATTATGGTATCTGTTATTCCAGAATTTGTTTCGATTTATGGAGATTTAAATTCTGATTTGCCTGGAATTACGGTTGCAGTTATTGGTTTAAGTAATTTTTTACAATCAAATTATATGTTTTTAATTATTGGTTTTATATTATTTGTATTTATATTTGCAGTCCTTTTTAAAACTATAAAAGTATTTAAAACTGTTATACAAACATTGTTAATGAATTTACCTATTTTTGGTAAAATAATTATATATAATGAAGTTACAATGTTTACAAAAACATTTGCATCATTATTAAATCATAATGTATATATTACTGATTCAATGGAAGTGTTAAGTAAGGTAACTAATAATGAAGTTTATAAAATGTTAATTTTTGATACGATTGCAAATTTAGCAAAAGGAGAAGCTATATCAAATTCATTTAAAAATCATTGGGCTTTTCCTACAATTGCATATGAAATGATTTTAACTGGTGAAAAAACAGGACAGTTAGGTAATATGATGGATAAAGTAGCAAATTATTATCAGGAACAGCATAAAAATGCAGTTAATCAAATAAAAGCATTCATTGAGCCTGTTATGATAGTAATATTAGCTGCAATTGTTGGAGTTGTATTGTTGTCAGTTGTATTGCCAATGTTCGACATGTACGATAGTATAGGTTAGGGGGATTTATGGAATTATATTATATGGTAGTATTCTTTATTTTTGGATTAATATTTGGTTCATTCTTTAATGTCGTTGCTTATAGACTTCCTAAAGGAATGTCATTAATAAAACCATCATCACATTGTACAAAATGTAATCATAAATTAAGTCCAATAGAATTAATTCCTGTTTTATCTTATATAATTCAAGGAGGAAAATGTAAAAATTGCAAAAACAAAATTGCAATTTTTTATCCAATTTTTGAAATATTTACAGGAGTAATGTTTGTTATTGCATACAAAACATTTGGAATTTCAATAGATTTATTTATTAATTTAATATTTATTTCTATGATTTTAATTATTATTTTATCTGATGTACTATATATGGTAATATCAGATGAAGTTTTAATATTTTGTGGATTATCTATATTTATATTAAAAATATTAGAAAGTGGAATTTCTATAATACTTCCAACTATTATAAATATGATAATACCTTTTGTTTTTCTATTATTAATAAAAATTTTAGGTGATTTTTTATTTAAAAAAGAATCAATGGGTTTTGGCGATATTAAACTAATGCTTGTGTTTGGACTTGTACTTGGATGGCAAGTAACATTATTTTCCATAGTTTTATCGTGTTTTATTGCACTTCCTTTATCATTAATAAATTTGATAGTAGCAAAAAAACATGAATTGCCATTTGGACCTTATCTTGGAACTGCAGCTTTAATAAGTTTATTATTAAAAATTGATGTAAATTTTATATTAAAAATATTAGGAATATAATTGACATAAGTAAAAATTAATTGTATTATTTATTTATAAATCGATGAAAGAGAATAGTAATAAAATATTAATTTTAAGAGAGTTAACGGTTGGTGAGAGTTAATACTTGTATTTTATGAATCTACTCTTGAGAGAAATGAAAACATTTCCGGTAATGCCGTTATTTCAATTAAGACTATTTCAAGGATGGTACCGTGATTATTCACTCCTGTAATAGTCTTTTATTTATTTTAAGGAGGAATAATAATGATTGATATAAAATTAATAAGAGAAAATAAGGATTTAGTTAAAGAAAATATTAAAAAGAAATTTCAGGATAACAAATTACCACTTGTTGATGAAGTATTTAATTTGGATTTAGATTATAGAAATTTAAAAATAAAAGCAGATGATTTAAGAAAAAATAGAAATCAGATAAGTGATGAAATTGGAAATTTGATGAGAAATGGGAAAAAAGAAGAGGGTTTGAAGCTAAAAGATAAAGTAGTAGAAATTAATGAAGAATTAAAAAATATTGAAATAAATGAACAAAAATTAGAAAAAAATATAAAAGAAATAATGTATAAAATTCCAAATATTATAGATGAAAGTGTACCAATTGGTAAAGATGATAGTGAAAATGTTGAATTAAAGAAATTTGGAGAGCCATTAGTTCCTGATTATGAAATACCATATCATGCAGATATAATGTCTAAATTAAATGGAATTGACAAAGATTCTTCTGGAAGAACAAGCGGAAATGGATTTTATTATTTAATGGGAGATGTTGCAAGATTACATTCTGCAATGATTAGTTATGCCAGAGACTTTATGATTAACAAAGGTTTTACATATGTAATTCCACCATTTATGATTAGAAGTGATGTTGTTAATGGAGTAATGTCTTTTGAAGAGATGAATGCAATGATGTATAAAATTGATGGAGAAGATTTATTTTTAATTGGAACAAGTGAGCATTCTTTAATTGGTAAATTCAAAGATCAAATTATAAATGAATCATCATTACCACTAACTCTTACATCTTATTCACCATGCTTTAGAAAAGAAGTAGGAGCTCATGGAATAGAAGAAAGAGGAGTATATAGAGTTCATCAATTTGAAAAAGAAGAAATGGTTGTTTTATGTAAAAAAGAAGACAGCATGGAATGGTATAATAAAATGTGGATGTACACAGTAGAATATTTTAGAAGTTTAAATATTCCTGTAAGACAATTAGAATGCTGTAGTGGAGATTTAGCTGATCTAAAAGTAAAAAGTTGTGATATAGAAGCATGGAGTCCAAGACAAAAAAAATATTTTGAAGTAGGAAGTTGTTCAACATTAGGGGATGCTCAAGCAAGAAGATTGGGAATAAGAGCTAAAGGAGAAAATGGTAATTATTATTTACATACTTTAAATAATACAGTAGTTGCATCACCAAGAGGATTAATAGCATTTTTAGAAAATAATTATAATATAGATGGAACAGTAAATATTCCAGAAGTTTTAAGACCATATATGGGTGGAAAAGATAAAATAGGATAAGAGAAGAAATTCTCTTTTTTTTATAAAATATAAGGGAAAATTAATAAATTTATATAATATTTTCAATATACATGATATAATTAATTTTAGAATGTAGGTGTAGTTATGGATGAAAAATTAAAATTATTATTAAGTAATATTAATTTAGATGAAAAGTATTATGATTTTTTTAATAATGGGAAATTAGTTAAAATATCTATAAATAAAAGATTAAAAAAATCATGTTTTTTAATTCAATTAAATGAAACTTTACCTATAGATATTTATGATATATTAAAAAATGGTGTTAATACCTATTTTAAAAATGAATTTACAGAAATTATAGAAATAAAAATTGAATATAAAAAAACTAATTATGAATATTTAAATGAATATTTTAAATATATAATTAATAATATTAAAAGTTTTTCAGCAAAAATGTTTTTAGAGAATTATATATATTATGATGATAAAATAAAAATAGAAGTATTAAGTGAAATTGAAGAAAAAAAATTAAATGAATATATTGAAGAAATAAAAAAAGAATTTAAATATATGGGTTATAATGATGATATATCTATAATTATAAACAAAGAAAAAAATGAAGAAATTAAAAATGAAATAATTAAGGAAACAGAAGAATTAAAAAAAGACAAAGTAGAAGAAAAAGTAATTAAAAGTATATTAGGTGTTGAATTTGATAATAAACCAAATTATGAAATTAAGGATATAATTGGTGAAGATAATAATGTTATTATAGAATGTTTTATATTTGGTACAGATATTTTTGAATCTAGTAAGAGTAATTTTAAAATATTAACTTTAAAAATAAGTGATTATACAGATAGTATATATTGTAAAGTGTTTTCAAAAGATGCCGTTGAATTTGCGTCTTTGTGTTCTAAATTAAAACCAGGAAAGTGGATTAAAATAAGAGGGTACACTAAAAATGATCAATATTCTCACGATTTAGTATTAAATGCAAGAGATATAATTGAGATACCATCTAAAGAAGAAGGAATAACAGATGACTGTGAAGAAAAAAGAGTCGAATTACATGCTCACACTATGATGAGTCAAATGGATGGAGTTGTTAGTGCTGAAAATTTAATAAAAAGAGCATATAAATATGGAATGAAAGCAGTAGCAATAACAGATAAAAATGTGTTACAAGCATATCCAGAAGCATTAAAAACAGTAAAAGCTATTAATAAAAATAATGAAAGAAAAATTAAAGTTTTATATGGAGTTGAATTAAATGTTGTTGATGATGAAGTGGATATTGTATTTGGAAATTCAGAAGAACCAATTTTAGGAACAACATATGTTGTATTTGATACTGAAACTACTGGATTTAATGCCACAAGTGGGGATTCATTAATAGAAATTGGTGCGGTAAAAATTAAAGATGGTAAGATTATAGATAGGTTTGATGAGTTAATCAATCCAGGAAGAGAAATTCCTGAAAGAATAACTAAATTTACTCATATTACTAATGATATGGTAAAAGATAAGAGAAATGAAGAAGAAGTTACAAAATCTTTTAAAGAATGGATAGCAGATTTACCTGTAGTAGCACATAATGCAAAGTTTGATAGAGGATTTATAAAAGCCGTTTATGAAAGATATAGTATGGGGGAATTTAAAAATGTAATTATTGATACTATGCAATTAAGTAGGATAATTAACCCAGAAGAAAAAAGGCATAGTTTATCAGCTATAACAAAAAGATTTGATATAGTATTTGATGAAGAATCACACCATAGAGCTGATTATGATGCAGAAGCTACTGCACTTGTTTTAGATAAAATGCTAAAAAAATTAAGTGCAAGAGGAGTTAAAAAAATAAATGATTTAAAAGATTTAATGAGTAAAGAAGATATTTCAAAATTTGGTAATTTGTATCACACTACAATTATTGCAAAAAATGAAGAAGGAATTAGAAATTTATTTAAATTAGTTAGTTATGCCAATACAAAATATTTATATAAGACACCAAGAATATTAAAAAGTGAAATAATTAAATTAAGAAGTGGTCTTTTAATAGGAAGTGCATGTTCAAATGGGGAAGTATTTACAAGAGCAAGGAGCGTAGGGGATGATGAACTAAGAAATATAATGAATTTCTATGATTATATAGAAGTTCAACCACTAGATACATATGATCATCTAGTACAATTGGGTGAATTTAATGATTTTAATGAATTAAAAAATCATGTTGAAAAAATAATTAAAGTTGCAAAAGAAAACGGAAATATGGTTGTAGCTACAAGCAACTCACATGTATTAGATGCAAAAGATAAAATATATAGAGAAATTATAATTAATCAAAAAGTACCAGGAGGAGGGCTTCATCCACTTAATAAAAAAGGAATTATAAATATTCCTACTTTCCATTTTAGAACAACGAAAGAAATGTTAGATGCTTTTTCTTTTTTAGGAGAAGATGTCTGTAAAGAAATAGTTATCACAAATACAAACTTGATTTGTGATATGATAGAAGAATTTAAAATAATAAAGGATGAAAAAGAACCATATACACCAATATTTGAAGGATCAGCTGATGAAGTAACACAAATGGTTAATAAAAGAGCTCATGAAGTATATGGAGATGAACTTCCAGAAATAATAAAAGCAAGAATTAAACAAGAGTTGGATAGTATAATTGGTAATGGATTTGATATTATATATTTAATTGCTCAAAAACTTGTAAAAAAATCAAATGATGATGGATATCTTGTAGGTTCAAGAGGATCAGTTGGATCTTCATTTGTAGCAACAATGATGGGAATAACAGAGGTTAATCCTCTTCCTGCACATTATGTATGTCCAAATTGCAAAAAAAGTATATTTGAAGTAGATGGTAAACCTTTAGGTAGTGATTACTCATCAGGTTATGATTTACCAGATAGAATTTGTGAATGTGGTACAAAAATGAAAAAAGAAGGGCAAGATATGCCATTTGCTACTTTCTTAGGATTTAATGGAGATAAGGTTCCAGATATAGATCTAAATTTTTCAGGAGAATATCAGTGGAAAGCACACAATTATACTAAAGTATTGTTTGGAGAAGAATATGTATATAGAGCTGGAACAATTGGAACTGTTGCAGAAAAAACTGCATATGGATTTGTAAAAGGGTATTTAGAAGATAAAGGAATAACAAAGAGAGCTGCTGAAGTAGAAAGATTATCTATGGGATGTGTTGGTGTAAAAAGAACAACTGGACAACATCCTGGTGGAATAGTTGTTATACCAAATTATATGAATGTTTTTGATTTTACTCCTTATCAATATCCTGCTGATGATATTAGTTCAACTTGGTATACTACGCATTTTGATTTCCATGCAATACATGATTATGTATTAAAATTAGATATATTAGGACACGACGATCCAACAGTTTTAAGGATGTTACAAGATATTTCTAAAATAAGTATGTATGATATTCCATTTGATGATAAAGATGTATTAAGTTTATTTAGTGGACCAGAAGCATTAGGAGTTACAAAAGAACAAATAATGTGTGAAACAGGGACATTAGGTATTCCAGAATTTGGAACAAATTTTGTTATAGAAATGTTAAAAGACACAAAACCAAGTACTTTTGCTGAACTTGTTAAAATATCAGGGTTATCTCACGGAACAGATGTGTGGTTAAATAATGCAAAAGATTTAGTTGATAATAATATAGTACCTTTTAAAGAGGTTATTGGATGTCGTGATGATATAATGGTTTATTTAATGTATAACGGATTAAAACCATTAGATGCATTTAAAATAATGGAATTTGTTAGAAAAGGAAGACCATCAAAAGAAAAAGAAGAATGGTTAAAATGGGAAGAAATAATGAGAGAAGGAAATATTCCTGAATGGTATATAGAATCATGTTCTAAAATAAAATATATGTTCCCAAAAGCGCATGCAACTGCATATATAATGATGGCACTTAGAGTAGCATGGTTTAAAGTACACCATCCTATCATGTACTATTCAGCATATTTCTCAATTAGAACAGCAGATTATGATATAGATGCAATGGTATCAGGATATGATTCAATTAAAAAAAGAATAATTGAACTTAGAAATAAAGGCTTTGATATGACTAATAAAGAATCTAATATTTTAGATGTGTTACAATTAGCTCTTGAAATGACAGCTAGAGGATTCAAATTTGGTAAAATAGATTTAAATAAATCAGATGGAATGAAATTTTTAATTGATGATGATAACAAAACTTTAATTCCACCATTCAGATCAATAGATGGTCTTGGAGATATTGTAGCAAATAAAATAGTAGAAGAAAGAGAAAAACAACCATTTTTTAGTATAGAAGATTTACAAAATAGAGCAAAAGTATCGCAAACATTAATTGATAAAATGAGAGTGATGGGAATACTAAATGGACTTCCTGAAACAAGTCAGTTAAGTTTATTTTAAATTGGAGGAAAAATATGAAAAAAGGATTTACACTAGTAGAAGTTCTTGCAATAATTGCAGTATTAGGAATTATTTTAATTACTGTTGTGCCAAATATCGGTGGGAGCATTGAAAAGAAAAAAGAAGAAGAATACAAAAAAATAATTAATGTTATAGAAAATGCCGCTAAAACATATTATTCATATAATCCAAATATAACAAGTGTTACGATAGAAACTTTATTGAAAGAAAATTTAATAACAACTGATTTAATAAATCCAGTTAATGATGAAAAAATAACAGGATGTGTAAATGTTACAACTGATGAAGACGGAATAAAACAATTTATTTTTAGTGATAAGTGTAATGTTTTATTATCAACACACATAGAAAATTTATATAATACAGCTGCAACAGAAAATGGACTAGTAAAAGATGATACAGATGATCAAAATATAAGATATGCAGGAAGTAATGAAGTAGTAAAAAACTATGTTTCATTTGATGGAGATGTGTGGAGAATAATAGGAATAGTAGATGGTAAAGTAAAACTAGTAAAAGAAAAATCTTTAGGAGGCTATTCTTATGATTCATCAGCATCAGATAAAAATGGTGGATATGGTTATAATATATGGGAAACAATAGATGGTAAAACCAAAGGAGATGGAACAACAAAAGCAGATATAAATATACTTTTAAATGAAGGATATTACGGAGGAACATACCCAAGTGAATGTTATGGAGGACGAAATAATACAATAAAAGATTGTCCAACAGAATATATAAATTCAACATTAAAAAGTATGGTAGATGAAAATGCTGTATGGTATTTAGGAGGACATACTTCATCAAGTGTACAACCAAAAGATATGTATGAATATGAAAGAGGGACAACTGTATATTCCACTGATATAGCAAAAACAGAATGGACAGGACCAGTTGGATTAATATATCCAAGTGATTATGGATATGCTGTTGATAGAACACAGTGTACAGAAACATTATATAATTATTACAATACAACATGTAAAGAGAACAATTGGTTATATAAAAACAGTTTATGTTGGACATTGTCGCCTAACTCTGGTAGTAGCTACAGTGTGTCCTATGTCGGCAGTAGTGGGGATGGGTTCTACAGCTATGCGTATAGTTATAATGGGGTTGTGCCAGCCGTATATCTAAAGTCTAATGTCATTGTAGTAGATGGTATTGGAACAAGTGATGATCCATATATATTAAAATCATTATAAGTTTAATTTATTTATATATGTACTAG
>CALVIA010000020.1 GCA_944329255.1 uncultured Bacilli bacterium | reverse complement strand
TATTTTATGTAATGAAAATAAAAAAAAGAAAATTGTTTAAGTTTTTAAACAATTTTTTATTTTAATTATTAAATATACATGATATAATATTTAAATAAGGTTGTGGTTTTATGCAAGATGATATTAAATATTTGTCGGTATCTGAATTAAATAGGATTATAAAAATTAAGTTTGATAATAGTTCCTTTTTTAATAAAGTTTTTATAAAAGGGGAAATATCTAATTTTAAAGTCCAAATGCCAAGTGGACATTGTTATTTTACAGTAAAAGATGAAGGAAGTAGGATTTCTGCGGTCATGTTTAAGTCAATTGCATCAAAAATTAATCAAAATTTTAAAGATGGAGATTTGGTTAATATTGTAGGAAGAATAAGTGTATATGAGGCGTCGGGAAGTTATCAAATATATATAGAGTCAATGGAGTTAAATGGCAGTGGAAATTTATATAAAAAGTTTTTAGAATTGAAAGAAAAATTATTTAAAGAAGGATATTTTGATGAAAATCATAAAAGAAAAATTGTAAGATATCCATCTAGAATAGGTGTTGTAACAGCATCAACTGGAGCAGCCATAAGAGATATAATTACAACTATAAAAAGAAGATATCCGCTATGTGAAATAATATTATTTCCATCACTTGTACAAGGAATATCGGCAAAAGAAGATATTGTAAAAAAAATTGAAATGGCAAATAACTATAAAGACCATATAGATACATTAATTGTTGGTAGAGGAGGAGGGTCAATAGAAGATTTATGGGCATATAATGAAGAAATAGTTGCAAAAGCAATTTATAATTCAAAAATACCAGTTATAAGTGCGGTTGGTCATGAAATAGATTTTACTATTGCTGATTATGTTGCTGATAAAAGAGCCGCAACTCCAACTGGAGCTGCAGAATTAGCCGTTCCAAATATTGTTGATATTTTGCAATTAATTGATTCTTATGCAGAAAGAAGTATAAATATAGTAAATAGTAAAATAAAAGAATATAAAACATTACTTAATAAAATAAGTAGTAGTTCTATACTAATTAATCCAATAAATATATATAATATAAAATTACAAAATTTAAAAATTCAAAAGATTAATTTGCAAAAAAGATATAATGAAATTATAACAGAAAAAAAAGTTTGTTTATTTAAACAAAAGAATAATTATCTAATTCAAAATCCTTATCTTTTAATAGAAAAGTATAATAATGTTCTTTTAAATAATATAAATAAGTTAGAATTATTAAATCCATTAAATTCATTAAAAAGAGGATATGCAATAATTAAAAAAGATAATAAATGTATTGAAAATATAAAAAAAATAAGACAAAATGATAATATTAATATATACGTTGAAGATGGTGTTATAGATGCAACTGTTACAAGTATTAGGGAGGTATAAATATGAAAAAAACGTTTGAAGAAAATTTAGAAGAATTAGAAAATATTGTAAAAGAATTAGAAAGTGGTAATGTTTCTTTAGATGATGCAATTAATAAGTATAGTGACGCGATTAAATTAGTAAAAATTTGCGAGGATAAAATAAGAAATGCAGAAGAAGTAGTAACTAAAATTGTTAATGAAAATAATGAAGTTGAGAATTTTGAGGTGAAAGAATGAAATATATGACTAGTAATCAAATAAGACAAATGTATTTAGAATATTTTAAAGAACATGGACATACTATTATTCCTAGTGCATCATTATTAATATTAAATGATCCTACTTTATTATGGAATAATGCAGGAGTAACTCCGCTAAAAAAATATTTTGATGGGACGATGATACCAGTAAATAAAAGAATGACTAGTTGCCAAAAATGTATTAGAACTAATGATATAGAAAGTGTTGGTGATAGTACCCATCATACTTTTTTTGAAATGTTAGGAAATTTTTCGATTGGAGATTATTTTAAAAATGAAGCAATTGAAATGGCTTATGAACTTTTATTAAGTGACAAATATTTTGCTTTTCCTAAAGAAAAATTATATTTTACGGTATATGATATGGATGATGAAGCATATAACAAATGGATTTCATTAGGAGTTGATCCATCTCATATTATAAGATTATCTTCAAATTTTTGGGAAATTGGAGAAGGACCATGTGGACCAGATTCTGAAATATTTTATGATAGAGGAGAAGAATTTGATAAGGATAATTTGGGTATTAAATTATTACAAGAAGAGATAGAAAACAATAGATATGTAGAAATATGGAATAATGTATTTAGCCAATATAATTCTAAAGAAGGAATAGATAGAAAAGATTATAAGGAATTACCAAATAAAAATATAGATACAGGTATGGGACTTGAAAGAATGGCATGTATATTACAAGGAGTTAATTCTAGTTATGATACAGATTTATTTTCTAAAATAATATCAAAAATAGAAGAACTATCAAACTTAAAATATAATAATCAAAAAGAAATAAGAATTATTGCGGATCACATAAGAACTCTTACATTTGCAATAGGAGATGGAGCAATATTTTCTAATGAAGGAAGAGGTTATGTAATTAGAAGATTATTAAGAAGAGCAGTAAGGTTTGGACACAATATTGGAATAAAAGGAAATTTTATGAATGAAATAGTTCCAAATGTAATAGAAACTATGAACGAATACTATCCAGAACTTAAAGAAAAACAAGAATATATTATTGAAACAATAAAAAAAGAAGAAGAATTATTTGAGAAAACCCTTTTATCTGGAGAAAAAAAATTAAATGAAATAATAAAAAAATGTCCGTGTAAGGAAATATCTGGAGCAGATGCATTTAAGTTATATGATACTTATGGTTTTCCTTTTGAATTAACATTAGAATGTTTAAATGAAAAAGGATACACTGTAGATAAAAAAGAATTTGAAAAATGTATGAATCATCAAAAAGAGATGGCTAGATGTAATAGAAAAGAAGAGGCTAGTATGTGTATTCAAAATGAGGCATTTTTATTGTTTAAAAATAAAAGTGAATTTGTTGGATACGAAGATTACCAAACTGATGCTAATGTTATCGCATTGATAAAAAAAGATAAGTTAGTTGATGAATTAAAAGATGAAGGGTATGTTATATTAGATAAAACACCTTTTTATGCTGAGATGGGTGGACAAGTTTCTGATACTGGATATATTTATAATGATACATTAAAAGCAATTGTTGAAGATGTGATTTTATCTCCAAATAAACAACATGTTCATATAATAAAAATTGAAGAGGGAACTATAAAATTAAATGATAAAGTTACTGCAAGAATAAATGTAAAAAGAAGAAAAGCAATAGAAAAGAATCATAGTGCTACACATCTTTTACATCAAGCTTTAAAGGAAGCTTTAGATTATGAAGTTATGCAGGCAGGATCTAAGGTTACAGAAAACGGTTTAAGATTTGATTTTACATATCCTAATAAGATAAAAGATGAAGATATAATAATAGTAGAAAAATTAGTAAATGATAAAATAAATACAAAAGTAGATTCACAAATTCAAATTATGAAACTAGATGAAGCTAAAAAGGCTGGGGCATGCGCACAATTTGATGAAAAATATGATGATATTGTAAGAGTAGTTACATTATATAATTCAAAAGAATTGTGTGGTGGAACACATGTAAAAAATTTAAAAGAAATAAATAAATTTGCAATTAAATCAATTGAATCAAAAGGAGCTAATATTTATAGAATAGAAGCTACAACGGATGAATGTATAAATAATGAATTATTTAATGAAATAAAACCATACAATGATGAAATGATAAAATTATTAAATAAAGCAAAAAATATATTAAATGAAAGTAGTAAATATGATATAGATTTAATTTTTGATGTAAAAATTAATAATGATCCACCAGAAAGTTATAATGATATAATTTTTAATAGAAATGAAGTTAATAATGTTAGAAAAAAAGTAAAAGATTTAGAAAAAGAATTTAATACAAAAAAACAAGAAAAATTATTAAAAAATAATAAAGATTTTGATGAAATATATAAAATAAATAATATTGAATGTATAGTAAAAAAAGTTGAAAATTATGATTTATCTATATTAAAAACATTAATAGATAATGCATTTAATAAAATAGAAAATGGTATAATATTTGTTGCAAATATAAACAATCAAAATGTTAATTATATTTGTAAATCTAATTGTAAACTTAATGCAGGAAAGTTAATTAAAGAAGCAAGTATTAAATCAGAAGGTAATGGTGGAGGTTCTCAATCCTTTGGTCAAGGAGGAGGAACAAATATAGATTTTGTCGATGAAATAATAGAAAACATTAAAAAATATATTGAGGAATTATGAGATATTTAGGGTTAGATCTAGGAACAAAAACATTAGGGCTTTCAATAAGTGATAAAACAGGATTGATAGCAACAAGTTTATTTACAATAAAGCACAATTTGGATTTTGATTATTTAATAGAAGAATTAAAAAAAGTTGTTATTGAAAAAGAAATAAATGCATTAGTATTAGGTTTTCCTAAAAATATGAATAATAGTATTGGTGAAAAGGGAGAATTGGTATTGGAATTCAAAAAAAAATTAGAAGAAAATTTTAATATTCCGGTTTTTTTGGAAGATGAAAGATTAACTACAAAAGTTGCAGAAAATATTTTAATACAAGCAGATATGAGTAGAAAAAAAAGAAAAAAAATAATAGATAAAGTTGCGGCAAATGTTATATTGCAAAGTTTTTTAGATAAAAGGAAAAGAAAATGAAAAATGTTATTTTATTAGTAGCTTCAGAAGAAGAAAAGGAATCATTAATTCCAACTGAATATTATAATAATGTTTTTATAACAGGAATTGGTTTAATTAATGTAATAAAAACATTAAAAAATTTAAATATAGATAAAAATAATGTCATAATAAATATTGGATATGCTGGATCATCTAATGATATAAATATAGGAAGTATATGTTCAATAACAGAATCATTATGTTATAGAAATATATATAATAAAAAAGATAATATAAAAATGAATTATATAAAAAATAAGAAAATAATTAATTTACCATGTTCAACATCGATTGATTTTGTGATAAATGCCAAAGAAAAAAATATGGTTTATGATATGGAGCTAAGAGGAATTTTGGAATTTTTTCCTAATACTTACTCAATAAAAATAATATCTGATAATGGTAATATGAATGATTATGATAATTTTTTAAAAAATAATTATAAAAAAGAAATAAAAGAAATTATAGATAAAAATTTCAATGTTTAAGGAGGAAAAAATGCAAGAAAAAAATATAAATAATGAATTTGAAGTATTCAATGATTTGGGAGAAAGAATTAAATGTAATGCTCTTTTTACATTTGAGTCAGATGAAACTGGAAAAAATTATATAGTTTATACAGATAATACTATTGATGATAATGGAAATAAGAAGGTATATGCATCTACTTTTGATCCAAAAGAAGAAAATCCGATATTAGGTTCTATAGAAACAGATGAAGAATGGAAAGTAATTGAGAATATTTTAAATAAGTTGCAAGAAAAAAGAGAAGAAAAATAATTTTAATATTATGAATTTTAAAATTTAGATGTTGTTTATTGTGTATTTATTTTATATAAAATTTTAACTTCTTCTTTATATTATATTTATTAAATTAAATAATTAGAAGTTATTAAATTTTATATAATTTAATATTGTTTATTGTAAATTAAGAATTAAAAATATAATTTACTATATATAATTCAATAAAAAAACCTATTTTATGGGTTTTTTTATTTTTTTTATGTTATAATTTTATTGGTGAATGGTATGCAAGATATAATTAACAAAATATATGAGTATTCTTTAGAGGAAATTATGGGGGAAAGATTTGGAAGATATTCTAAATATATAATACAAGATAGAGCCATTCCAGATGTTAGAGATGGACTAAAACCAGTACAAAGAAGAATACTTTATTCAATGTATAAAGAAAAGAATACATGTGATAAACCTTATAGAAAAAGTGCTAGAAGTGTTGGAGATATTATGGGAAAATTCCATCCACATGGGGATTCTTCTATATACGATGCTATGGTAAGGCTTAGTCAAAATTGGAAAAGTAATACTCCATTTATTGATATGCATGGTAATAATGGATCTATAGATGGTGATAGTCCTGCTGCAATGCGTTATACTGAAGCTAGATTATCTAAAATTGCTGGTGAAATGTTAAAAGATATTGATAAAGATACAGTGATTTTTGCTCCTAATTATGATGATTCATTATTAGAACCTACTATTTTACCAGCAAGATTTCCAAATCTTCTTGTTAATGGAACAACTGGTATAAGTGCGGGATATGCAACTAATATTCCACCTCATAATTTAGGGGAAATTATTGATGCAACTATATATAGAATTGATAATCCAAATTGTAGATTGGAAACAATTATGGGAATAGTAAAGGGTCCTGATTTTCCTACTGGTGCGATTGTTGAAGGAATTGATGGAATAAAAAAAGCTTATGAAAGTGGTAAGGGAAAGATTATAATAAAATCCAAGATAAAAGTGGATACTTTAAAAAATAAAAATCAAATTATAATCGAAGAAATTCCTTATGAAGTTAATAAAGCTTTGTTAGTGAAATCGATAGATGAGATTAGAATAGAAAAAAAAGTTGATGGAATAAGTGAAGTAAGGGATGAATCAGATAGAGAGGGTATCAGAATTGTAATAGATGTAAAAAAAGATGTTAATACAGATTTATTATTAAATTATTTATATAAAAATACTGATTTACAAATATCGTATGGTTTTAATATGATAACTATTGTAAATAGAAGACCTAAATTGCTTGGAATATTAGAAATATTAGATGCTTATATTGCACATAAAAAAGAAGTCACAATTAAAAAAAATCAATTTGATTTAGATCATGCTATGGCAAGAAAACATATTGTTGAAGGTTTGATAAAAGCTATTAGTATTTTAGATGATGTTATTATAACAATTAGAAAAAGTAAAAATAAAAGTGATTCTGAAAAAAATTTAGTTTTAAATTTTGATTTTACGGAAAAACAAGCTAAAGCTATTGTAGAATTACAACTTTATAGATTATCTAATACTGATATAGTTGATTTAGAAAATGAAATGAAAAATTTAAATATTATAATTGAAACATTAAAATCTATTTTAAATGATGAAAATAAATTGAAAAGTTTTATGAAAGATGAATTAAGAAAGATTAAGCAAGAATATTCAACTCCTAGAAAAACAGAAATAAAGGAAGAAATAACTGAAATAAATTTTGATCCAATGATGATGATTCCAAAGGAAGATGTTATAGTCGTTGTTACTAAAGATGGATATGTTAAAAGAGTTTCAAATAGAAGTTATATTTCTTCAAAAGAAGAGGATACATTAGTAAAAGATGGAGATTATGTAATAGGTCTTTATGAAATTAATACACAAAATACTATATTGTTGTTTACAAATTTAGGAAATTACTTATTTCTTCCAGTTTATGAAATACCGGATGCTAAGTGGAAAGAATTAGGTAAACATATAAGTAATATAATTCCTATTAAAGAAGGAGAAGAACTTGTTTCATCTATGCCTGTATATGATTTTAATAAAAATATATTTATAACTACATTTACAAAATATGGTATGGTAAAAAGGTCTTTATTAAGTGATTATAAAGTTTCAAGATATTCAAAACCAATTACTAATATTAAGTTAAAAGATGAAGATGTTGTTGTAAATGTATCTTATGAACCATATACTAATGTATTGGTAACAACAAATACTGGTTATTCATTATTGTTTGATATAAATGAAATACCTGTTATAGGTTTAAAATCTTCTGGAGTAAAATCTATAAAATTAAAAGATGATTTTGTAGTAAGTGGATTATTATTAGATAATAGTTATGATTATGTTTCTGTATTAACGGATAAAGGCACAGCTAAAAGGCTTAAAATATCCGATATTGAAAAAAGTATTAGAGCAAGAAGAGGAATGCTTATTATAAGAGAGGTTAAAACTAATCCATATAGAATTATTAAGGTATTAAAATTAAGAAATAAAGATATTTTAGGTATAAAAAATAATAATGATATAGATTATTTTAAAAGTACAGAATTAGTAATAATGGATAGATATAGTGTTGGATCATCTATTTTAAAAAATATAACTGATGCTTTTGTTCAAAAAGAAATTGAAAATATTAATTATTTTGATAATATTAAAATTAATATAGAAAATGAAATAAAGAAAGAAGATGTAGTTTTAAAAGAAATAGATGCTAAAATATTAACTATTGATGATATGTTAAAAGATATTAATTCTTAATCATTATATATAATATATTGAATATAATATAATGGTGATGCTTATGGATAAAAAAGAGGAATTTAAGAAATTTGTAAAGAAAAATCCAGATTTTGCAGATTATGTTAGAAATAAGACAGCAACATGGCAGGAATTATATGAGTTATGGGATATGTATGGAGAAGATGAAAATGTTTTTTCTAAATATAAAACTAATGTAAGTGGTGATTTAGGAGCTGTTATTAATAGTATAAAAAATATAAATATGGATAATGTAAAAAAAAATTTAAATAATATTGAAAAAGGTATAAAATTATTACAAGATTTTGTAAAAAAAGATGATTCTTCTACTTCATATGAGCCAAGACCTATATATAAAAGATTTGAGGATTAATGGATTATATAACACAAAAAAAGGTTTTTAGCAATAATTTATTACACAGATATATTAGAGAAAATTCTTATTGGTATAAAATGTTAAATAGAAATCCAATGTTAATTGATAAAATGGTTCAGGAAATGAAGGACAAATATAAGCTGAATACTGGTGATAAAATAGAAAGATTACAAGAAAGACTTAATTTTGTTGAATCACTTTTAAAAGTTATAGAATAGAAAGTAGGAAAATTATGAGAGTAATTAGTGGAAAACATAAAAGATGTGATTTAAAAGGTTTTGACATAGATGGAATAAGACCTACTATGGATAAAGTAAAAGAATCGTTATTTGCTATTATTAGTCCCTATTTAAATAATTCTATATGTTTGGATTTATTTTCTGGTACAGGTTCTTTAGGTATTGAGGCACTTTCAAATGGTGCTAAAAAAGTATATTTTGTTGATAATATGAAAAAATCAATTGAAATAACAAAGAAAAATATAGAAAAAGTTAATGAAGTAGATAATTCTGTAATAATATTTGATAATTATTTAAATGCTTTAGTTGATTTAAATAAAAACAATATCAAATTTGATATTGTTTTTGTAGACCCTCCATATGGTAAAATTAAAATTAATGATGTAATAACTCAATTAAAAAAATTAAACATTATTAATACAAATGGATTAATTGTATGTGAATATGAAAATGAGGATTTAAATGAATTGTATGATGATTATCTATTAATTAAAGATAGAAAATATGGTAAAACAAATATAAAAATATATAAAAAAATGAGGTGATTATATGAAAGTAATCATTAGTGCAGGTGGAACAGGGGGGCATATATATCCTGCTTTATCTATTATTAAGGAGTTAAAAACAAAAAATAAAGAGTGTGAAATATTATATATTGGAACAACAGATAGAATGGAAAAAGACATAGTTCCAAAATATAATATTCCTTATTATGGAATAAAAATAAGAGGTTTTGATAGAAAAGTTTCATTAAAAAATATAGATACAATTAAATGCTTACTAATTTCTTATTTAAAAGTAAAAAAAATAATTAAAAATTTTAAGCCTGATATTGTTATCGGAGTAGGTGGATATGTAACTGCACCTGTTTTATATGCTGCAGCCAAATGTAAAGTAAAAACAATTATTCACGAACAAAATAGTGTACTTGGTATGACAAATAAATTTTTATCAAAATATGTAGATGCCGTTGCAATTTCTTTTCCTGATACTAGTGTTAATGCAAGAAAAATAGTTTATACTGGTAATCCTTGTGCAGAGGTTGATACTAGTCTTAAATTTGATAAAAGTGAATTAAAATTAAGTAAAAATAAAAAATTAGTTCTAATTGTTATGGGGTCATTGGGATCAAAAGTAATAAGTGATAAAATGAAAGAAATTTTACCAAAATTTAATGATAAAAACTATGAGATATTATTTATAACTGGTAAAAGCTATTATGATGAATTTAAAAGTTTAAAATTAAATAGTAATATATTTGTTATTCCTTTTTTAGATAATTTAAAAAAGATATTAAAATATGTTGATGTAATGGTATCTAGAGCTGGAGCAACTACAATAAGTGAAATAATTGCATATAAGATTCCAAGTATTTTAATACCAAGTCCTCATGTAACAGATAATCATCAATATAAAAATGCTTTAAACTTATTTGATAAAAATGCATCTTTATTAATTGAAGAAAAAAATTTGAATAGTGATATATTAATAAAAAATATTGAATATCTTTTGTATGATAAAATTAGTGTTTTAAAAATGAAAGATAATTTAAAATCTATGCAAATAAAAGGAAGTGCTTCAAAAATTTATAATTTAATAATTGAACTTACGGGAGAATAATTATGGATATTATTAAAGATATTGAAAAAATGAAAATTGGAAAAATAGAAAAAAATGTCTCACTAAAAAAATATACTACTTATAAAGCTGGGGGTATTGCAAGTATTATTGTTACGCCAAAGGATGAATTAAAACTAATTGAACTATTAAAATATTTAAAACAAAATAATATAAAGTATAAAATATTAGGGAATGGTTCTAATTTGATTTTTTCAGATAAACTATTTTCAGATGTTTTAATTAAATTATCTTTTATTGATAATTGTACTATTAATGATACTATTGTAAAAGCTGGAGCAGGTTGTAGTTTAATATCGGTTGCTATGAAAGCATCAAGAATGGGACTTACTGGTATGGAGTTTGCAACCGGTATTCCTGGAACTATTGGTGGTGCTGTATACATGAATGCTGGTGCATATAAATCTGATATGGGATATATTGTAAGTGAAGTAAGGGCATTAAATGATAATTTAGAAATTGTTACTTTATATAATAAGGATTTAAATTTTAAATATAGATCATCATTTTTTCAAAATCATAAAAACTATATTTGTTTAGAAGCAACAATGGTTTTGAAAAAGGGAGATAAAAATTTAATTAAGCAGTTAATTGAAGATAGAAAACAAAAAAGAATAATGACTCAACCATTAAATTTTCCTTCTGCTGGAAGTGTTTTTAGAAATCCCGATAATGATTATGCATGGAGATTAATCGATGTTTGTGGTTTAAAAGGGTATAGAATAGGAGATGCAGAAGTTAGTGTTAAACATGCTAATTTTATAATAAACAAAGGAAATGCATCTGGAAAAGATATTCATGATTTAATTTTATTTGTAAAAGAAACTGTAAAAAAAGAAACAGGTGTTGATTTAAAAGTAGAACAAGAATTTGTTAATTGGGAGTAATATATGAAAAAAGAAGAAAAAGAGGAACAAATTGTAAAACATAGAAAAATTAAATTTGCTAATATACTAGTAGTGTTATTATTATTTTATATTATAGGATATTTTATATATAGAATTTTAGTAGCACCTATTAATAATATTTATATTGTAAATAATAAATATTTATCTGATCAGGAAATAATAGATATTAGTGGAATAAGAAATTATCCTAGTTTTATTTTAACAACTTCATTTTCTATAAAAAATAAGCTTATGAAAAATTCCTTAATAAATGATGTAAAGGTTACAAAAAAAATAGGAAATGTTATTGAAATAAATGTGGAAGAGTATGAACCTTTATTTGTATATGATAACAAAATTTTGTTAAGTAGTGGAAATACTGTTGATGGTGATTATAATCTTCCCGTTATAAAAAATAAAATTAATGATGATATACTTGATAAATTAATATCAAAATATCAAAATGTTGAAAATGAAATTCGTCTATTGATATCTGAAATAGAATATGTTCCTAATGATATTGATAAAGAAAGATTTTTAATAACAATGAATGATGGAAATTATGTATATATTACTTTATATAAAATTAATTCATTAAATGAATATGTAAAAATTGTATCATCTTTAAATACTAATAAAAATGGTATTTTGTATTTAGATTCTGGAAATTATTTTGAAGTATTTGATTAAAAAACAGAGAAAAATTTTTCTCTGTTAAAATTTTCTATATAAACCAATTGCTTTTCCCAATATTGTAATGTTTTTAAATATAAAAGGATCCATAGTATCATTTTCAGGTTGTAATCTAAAATATCCATCTTCTTTATAAAATGTTTTTAATGTAACTTCATTTTCATCTGTCATTGCTACTACAATATCTCCATTTTTGGCAGTATTTTGTTTTTCAACTATAACTATATCTCCATCGTATATTCCAACATTTATCATACTTTCTCCACTTACTTTTAATGTAAATACTTCTTTATTTCTTGGAATTAAAAATACAGGAAGTGAAAAAAATTCATTTGGTCTTTCTATTGCTTCAATAGGATTTCCTGCTGTAATTTTTCCTAATAATGGTACATCAACAATATTATCATTTTGTTTTTCAAATTCGTTTTTGACTAGTAATTCAATTGCTCTATTTTTTGAATTACTTTTTTTTATATATCCTTTTGATTCTAATTGTGATAAATGAGTATGAGTTGTTGCCGGAGATGATAGTCCTAAAGAATCTCCAATTTCTCTTACTGTTGGTGGGTATCCATGGGACACAATAAATTTCATTATAAATTCTAATGCTTCTTTTTGTCTTTTAGTTAAATCTTCCATATTTAACCTCCATATATAATATATCACACTATTTACACTTTGTCAAACAAATGTTTGTTTATTTATTGACACGAATAAATGTTCGTGTTATTATTTAAATACATTAAGGAGGTATTTATGAAAATTATTATAGAAAATAAGGAACTTGTTATATTTTATATTGCAATATCACTTGTTATGTGTTTTTGGGTAGGAAAGGTTGAAAAGGATAATGATAAAATTTTATATGAAAAAAATTCCTATATGTTAATTGAAAATATATAAAATTATATTTTATGTTATAATTATATATGGTGATAATAATGAATGATATAAAAAATGTAAATTATATAAAAACTTTAGCAATAGATATGATCAATAATGCAAAAAGTGGACATCCAGGAGTTGCACTTGGTGCTGCTAATATAATTTATACTCTTTATTCTAGACATATAAATATTAATTATAAAGATCCTAACTGGTTTTGTAGAGATAGATTTGTATTGTCTAATGGACATGCCTCTTCATTACTTTATAGTATATTATTTTATTCTGGTTTTTTAACAATTGATGATTTAAAAAAATTTAGAAGATTAAATTCTAATACTCCGGGTCATCCAGAAATTAGTACACCTGGTGTTGATATATCAACTGGTCCTTTAGGGCAAGGAATATCTAGTGCGGTTGGAATGGCAATTTCACAAAAATATTATCAAAGTAAAATAAATAATAAAATAAATTTTAAAGTATATGTAATGTGCGGCGATGGAGATTTAATGGAAGGAATTAGTTATGAATCAATGTCTATAGCTGGTACTTTAAAATTAAATAATTTAATTGTATTATATGATTCAAATAATATTTCATTAGATGGAAATACAAATTTATCTTTTAATGAAAATATGAAATTAAGAATGGAAAGCATTAATTGGAATTATATAAAAGTTAATGATGACATTGATGAAATAGATAGTGCTATTATAACTGCTAAAAACAGTGAAAAACCCACATTGATAGAAATAAAAACTATTTTAGGTAAAGAATCTATGTTACAAAATACTAATTCGGTTCATGGGAAGCCTTTAACAAGTGAGGATATTTTTAATTTAAAAAATAAATTTAATTTAGATCAAATAGAATTTCAATATGATGAAAATTTAATTAATGAGTTTAGAAATACAATATTAAATAGAATAAATATAAAATATAATGAAACAAAGGATATTATTCCTTTAAATGAATCTATTGATGTTTTTTCACTTGTAAATCCATATTATGAAAATATGAAAGAAACTATGAGAGAAGTTAATGCTAAAATAATGAATCAAATAGGTAAAAATCTTATAACATTTATTGGTGGTGCTGCTGATACTTCTACATCTACCAAAACTATATTACTTAATGAAGATATTTTTAATAAAGATAATTATTGTGGTAGAAATATATATTATGGTGTAAGAGAACATGCGATGGGTGCTATTTCAAATGGAATTGCATCATGTGGATTAATTCCATTTGCATCTACATTTTTAGCTTTTGCAGATTATCTTAAGCCATCAATTAGAATGTCATGTTTGATGAATTTACATGTAATTTATATATTTACTCATGATTCAATTTGTATAGGAAATGATGGCCCTACGCATCAACCTATTGAACAATTATCTATGTTAAGAGAGATTCCTAATCTAGATGTATATAGACCTTGTGATGCTAATGAGTTATTAGGAACTTGGGATAGTGTTTTAAAGAAAAAAAATCCTAGTGCAATTATTTTATCTAAGGATTATCTTCCTCTTATAAATGGAAGTGATAAAAGTCTTATAAAAAATGGAGCATACATTATAAAAAAAGAAATAGATAAATTAGATGCTATTATTATAGCAACCGGAAGTGAAGTAGAATATGCAATGCTTATTGCAGATGTATTATTACATGATAAAATCAATATTAGAGTTGTAAGTATGCCATCAATTAATACTTTTGAAAGTATGAAAGATGATTATAAAAATCAAATTTTACCTTTTGGAATTAGAAAAATTGTAATTGAATTTGGAACAAGTAATGTATGGTATAAATATGTTACTAATAAAAAATATTTAATTAATATTAATGATTTTGGGAAAAGTGGTAATAAAGATGAGGTTTTAAAATATTTTTCACTTGATTTTGAAAGTGTAAAAAATTATATTAAAGATATTTTAAAATAATATTTCGACATTATAAGACTTATAAAAGTAATAATATATTCTTGAGGTGAATTATGAGAACATATTATGCTTTTATAATAAAAGATTCTTTAATGCATTTTTATTTAAAAAGGCCATATTCTTTATATAAGATTTTAGAGCAAATATATAGATTAAAAAATAATGATATAGTTTTAGGCTATAGACTTTTAGAACAAGTAACAGATCATTTTGAAACAAAAAAAACTGATAGATTTATTTATAAAAAACATTTTGATGAATATGATTACTCCAGATTAGATAATGGTCATATGATAAAAAATTTATACTCTGAGGAAGTTACTTTTTTAAAAATTTTTCATTCACATGTTAAAATAAAAACTAATAACGATTTTTCTTCTTTTTTTGAATCTATAAAAGAAATAAATGATAATATATTTATTTGTGATTTTGATAATCAAGATTTTTTTTGGTTAAATAAAATAAGGTATGAAAGTATTGTATAATTTATTTAAATTTAGTACAATAGAATTAGGAGGTATAAAATGGAATTATTATTTGATATATTAAAAGTTTTATTTGGAATTATTATAGGAGGTATTATAGGTTTTATAGTTGCAAAAAATTATATGAAAAGTTATTTTAAAAAAAATCCACCAATTAATGAACAAATGATAAAAATTATGATGCAACAAATGGGGAGAACTCCTAATCAAAAGCAAATTAATCAAATGATGAAAGCAATGAATAAACAATTTTAAACTAATTAAATATTTGAATATTTAATTAGTTTTTTATATATAACATATTTGTATGTAAATAAATTATTTACAAATATAAATTTAGCATTTTTCTTTTTTTGTATTAAAAAATTATTATGATATAAAAAAAAACATATTTTCATATAATTATAA
>CALVIA010000019.1 GCA_944329255.1 uncultured Bacilli bacterium | reverse complement strand
TATATTTAATAATTAAAATAAAAAATTGTTTAAAAACTTAAACAATTTTCTTTTTTTTATTTTCATTACATAAAATATGATATTTTTTAATCACAACTTTTTTATCAATATATATTTTTCTTCACAACTTAAAAATGCAACCATTAACATTATTACAAATATGATTTTTATAATATACCTCTTTTTTTATTTTTATTATAAGTAATTATTATTATTAAAATAATCCCTAAAACAATAATTGCGTATAAATAATATTTATAAGTATTATAAATATCAAAAAGGTTTAATTCATTTTCATCATTAACATCATTTGCACTTATATCTTCTTCTATTTCCTCATTTTTATTGTTTAAGCTATTAATATAATCATTCATATTTTTTTCAAATTCTTCTTTAGTTATTTTTTTATCTATTTCATCTCTACATAAATAATAATTTTCATATCCTTTACATAATTCATGATTATGGAATTCATTATAATAAGGTAAATTAATAGTTATTGTTTTTGCTTTAAAACCATTACAAAATTCATGATTTTTAACAATTAAATCATATGTATATATTTTTCCTGATCCAATATTTGTAATAACCATTGTATTTGTATCTGTTATAATATTATTTATTAAAAAAGAATTTGAAACATTATATAAATATAAATTATATGTAATTCCATTATCTATTTCATCTTTACTGATTCTATACTTTATTTCATTTGCTTCATTAACGAGGTTAGTTCTCATATCAATAGTACACCTAGAATCCAATATTATATCATCAGCTTTTACAAAAAAAGGCATAAACAAAAATAATAATAAAATAAAACTAATTACACTATTTTTCATTATAACTCTCCTATCATATATCTCCTACCATATATATGATATCATAAAAGTATAATAAAAAAAAGAAAAATGAATATAAAAATATTTGACATTATAATATAAAAAGATAATACTTTTAAGTATTATCTATTTTTTTTCATATAATTATTAAATTTACTAAATTCAACTGAATTATCTAATTTTGTTTGTGACAATTTATTTAATAAATCCTTTTGAACTCTATCTACTTTAGACGGAATAATTACGTTAATTATAACATACATATCCCCTTTTCTACCTGTACTAGGATTTTCTATTCCTTTTCCTCTTAATCTTTGTTTTTCTTTACTTTGAGTTCCTGCACTGATACTTAAAGAAACATTTCCATATAATGTAGGTATTTCTTTTTTACAACCCAATACAGCCTCTGATATAGTTATTGGTAACTCAAGAATTATATCATAATTATCTCTTATAAATATTTCATGCGAAGAAACAATAAACTGAACATATGCATCTCCAGAAGGTCCTCCGTTAACACCAGGCATACCATATCCAGGTATTCTAAGCTGATTACCAGAATCAATTCCAGCAGGTATTCTTAGTTTTTTCTTTCCTTTTTCTTTGATAACTCCTTTACCCTTACACTTTGTACATTCATTTTTATATTTTGCACCTTCTCCATTACAATAAGGACATGTTGTTCTAGTCATATATGTTCCTAATATAGTTCTTTGTTCCTGTGTTATAGTACCAGAACCATGACAATAATTACATACCTGTTCATTAGTTCCACCTTTTCCATTACATTCTTCACATTTTACATAATGTTCAAGTTCTATTTCTTTCTCACAACCATATATAGCTTCATCAAAAGAGATTTTCATAGATAAATTTATATCATTTCCTCTTCTTTTTCTATTTGACGTTGTTTTTCCAAATCCAAATGAAGAACCAAATAAATCATCAAATATATCTCCAAAATCAAATCCACTAAAATCAAATCCAGATGCTCCTGCTCCATTATTAGAAAATGCTTGATGTCCAAATTGATCATATTGTTGTCTTTTACTTTTATCGGATAAAACAGCATAAGCTTCTTGAGCTTCTTTAAATTTTTCAGCAGCATTAGGTTCTTTAGAAACATCTGGATGATATTTCTTTGCTAATTTTCTAAAAGCACTTTTTATTTCATCATCAGAAGCAGTTTTAGAAACACCCAATACTTCATAATAATCTTTTTTATTCATACTACCACCTCATTATAATGTTTTATACTCTTCTATAAGTTCATTAAACTTACCAAGAGCACAACGAACAGCATCCCTTATATTTATGCCCATTTTTTCAACTAAATTAGTTGGATAATCATTTGAACCACTTTCTAAAAATAATAAATATTTATTTAACATTTCCTTATCATTATCAAATATCTTTGATGCAATTGTTAATGCTATAGAAAGACCAGTTGCATATTGATAAACATAAAATGGTGTATAAAAATGTGGAATTCTAGACCATTCATACTTAATATTATCATCTACTATTACACCTTTATGATATTTTTTTACAAGTTCAAAATAAATTTCATTTAATTTATCAGAACTTAATGTTTCACCATTAAAAGCTCTATTATGTATATCTAACTCAAATTCAGCAAACATAGTTTGTCTATATATAGTATTTTTTATATCATCAAGTAATTCATTTATTATTTTTTTCTTTTCCGCATTATCTTTACAATTTTTTAACATATAAAAATTAAGTAATAATTCATTAACAGTAGACGCTATTTCTGCAACAAATATTTGATTATCACTATAAAAATAATCTTGTTTTAAATTTGAATAGTATCTATGCATAGCATGTCCCATTTCATGAGCTAAAGTTGAAACATCATTATATTTTGATTGATAATTAAGAAGTACATAAGGATGTGCATTATAGCATCCCCAAGAATAAGCTCCACTTCTTTTACCATTATTTTCAAAAACATCTATCCATCCATTTTCAAATCCATTATTTAAATCTGTAACATATTTATCCCCTAAAACAGATAATGCTTTTGTAACTAACTCTTTTGCTTCATCAAAAGTATATTCTTTAGAATTATCATCAGATAATTTAACAGACATATCATACATATGAATATTATTTAAATTTAATCTTTCTTTTCTAAGATCTATATATTTATACATTTTGTCTAAATTATTATTAACTTCTTTTATTAAATCATAATATATATTTTCATCAATTTTATTTGAATCCAAATATAAATTTATCGGATTTTTATATTTTCTAGTTTTAGTTAAAAAACAACTAACTTGTAAATTAGAATTCATAATACTTGCAAATGTATTATTAAGTTCTTTATATTTTTTATAAAATGTATTAAAAGCATTTTTTCTTACATTTCTATTATTAGAAATACTATATTTATAATAATTTCCTTTTGTAAGTTCAACAAGTTTACCATTTTCATCTTTTATTTTATTAAATATTAAATCAGCATCATTTAATGTAGAATAAATATTATCAGGGCTACTCATTATAGTACCAGTTCTTGATAAAACCTCTTCTATATCTTTGTTTAATATATGATCTTTTTCATTATATATAGTTTCTAATAAAAATTCAAATCTTTTTAATTCATTATTTTTACTTATTAATTTCTTTACAAAATCAAAATCTTTTTCTAATAATTCTGGAACAAAAAATGAAGTTTTTTCATTTAAATGATTTAAAATAATATCTAAATTACCAGATAATTCTTGAAATTTTGATACTCTAGTATCTTCGTGTAATCTCATATTTATAAATACATATAACTTACTAGTTATCATATCAATTTGTTCTTGAATTAATAAAGCATTCAATAATGTTTTATCATCTTTCAATAACTTTCCTTTATAATTTAACAAATCAGTAACCAAAGAATCAACTTTAATTATATCCTCATTATATTCATCTATACTTTTATACAAATCTTCTAGTTTCCATTTATATTTATTATCAATTTTTGATCTTTCCATATTTTAACCAAACAAAAGAGTAAAAAACTATTTACTCTCTTATTTTTTCCTTTCCTTTATTATTCTTTATCAACAAATTCAGCATCAACTACATCGTCATCTTTTTTATCATTTGATTCAGTATTTTCTTTATTTTCACTTTGAGCTTTTTTAGCAGCTTCTTCATAAACTTTAGTTGCTAATGTCATTGCTTTTTCATTTAATTTTTCTTTTACATCTTTTACTTTATCCATATCACTATCGTCTAAAGCTTTTTTCAAATCATTAATTAAATCTTCAGCTTCTTTTTTATCTTTTTCTTCTACTTTATCACCTAAATCTTTAATAGCTTTTTCAGTAGCAAAAATTAATTGTTCAGATTCATTTCTTAAATCAGCTTCTTGTTTTTTCTTTTCATCAGCCTCTTTATTAGCTTCAGCTTCTTTAACCATTTTTTCTATTTCCTCATCACTTAAATTTGTTGATGCAGTAATAGTAATAGATTGTTCTTTATTAGTTCCTAAATCTTTTGCTTTTACATTTACAATTCCATTTGCATCTATATCAAATGTAACTTCAATTTGTGGAATTCCTCTTGGAGCAGGTGGAATATTAGTAAGTTGGAATCTTCCTAATGTTTTATTATCTGCTGCCATTGGTCTTTCACCTTGAAGAACATGAATATCAACAGCAGGTTGATTATCAGCAGCAGTACTAAATACCTGACTCTTACTTGTTGGAATAGTAGTATTTCTTTCAATTAATACAGTATTTACTCCACCTAATGTTTCAATTCCTAATGAAAGAGGAGCAACATCTAATAATACTATATCATTAACTTCACCTGTTAAAACACCACCTTGAATTGCAGCACCCATTGCAACAACTTCATCAGGGTTAACACCTTTATGAGGTTCTTTACCTAATTCTTTTTTAATTAATTCTTGTACCATTGGAATACGAGTTGAACCACCTACTAAAATTATTTTATCAATATCATTTTTAGATAATTTAGCATCTTTCATAGCATTTTTTACTGGTCCTAATGTAGATTCAACTAAATCTTCTATTAAGTTTTCAAATTTAGCTCTAGTTAAAGACATCTCTAAATGAAGTGGTCCGTTTTCTCCTTGTGAAATAAATGGTAAACTAATTTGAGTTGTTGTTACACCACTTAAATCTTTTTTTGCTTTTTCAGCAGCATCTTTTAATCTTTGCATTGCCATTTTATCTTTAGACAAATCGATACCATTTTCTTTCTTAAATGTATCAACTAAATAATTCATTATTCTTTCATCGAAATCGTCACCACCAAGTTTATTATTACCACTTGTAGCTTTAACTTCAAATACGCCATCACCTAATTCTAGAATTGAAACATCAAATGTTCCACCACCTAAATCATAAACTAAAATTGTTTGTGATTTATCTTGCTTATCAAGCCCGTATGCTAACGCAGCAGCAGTTGGTTCATTAATTATTCTTTCAACTTCTAAACCAGCAATCTTACCAGCATTTTTTGTTGCTTGTCTTTGAGAATCGTTAAAGTATGCTGGAACAGTAATAACGGCCTTTGTTACTTTTTCACCTAAATATGCTTCAGCATAATCTTTCATATAAGAAAGAATCATAGCACTTATTTGTTCTGGAGAATATTTCTTTCCCTCAGCCTCTACTTTTTTATCAGATCCCATTAATCTTTTTATTGAAGTAATTGTATTTGGATTAGTAATCATCTGTCTTTTAGCAGCATCACCTACTATTTTTTCACCATTTTTAAATGCCACAACTGATGGAGTTGTTCTTCCTCCTTCTGGATTTGGAATAACCTTAGCTTCCCCAGCTTCTAGCACACTAACACAACTATTTGTTGTACCTAAATCAATTCCTATTATTTTACTCATATATATCTCTCCTTTTCTTATTATTCATTAACTTTTACCATTGAAGGTCTTATAACCTTATCTTTATAAATATAACCTTTTTGTAACACTTCCAAAACAATATTAGAAGCAAAGTTTTCATCTTTACCAGTCAAAACTGCCTGATGATAAACTGGATCAAATTCCTTATTTAATGCATCTATTTCATGTACTTCAAATGACTCTAATATTTTTAATAATCTAGAATAAATCATTTTAATACCACTTAAGAATTTAGAAACCTCATCATCCAGTACATTATCATCCAACATTATTGCTCTTTCTAAATCATCAACTACAGATAATACCTCTAATATAATATCAGAATTAGCATATTTTAACATAGAAGAAACCTCTTCATCTTTTCTCTTTCTATAATTTATTAACTCAGCATCCTTATAAAGAATTTTATCTTCTAATTCTTTTACTTTCTTTTTTAAAGCTTCAGTTTCATCTTTGTTACCATCATCAATAATTTTCTTTGTTTTAGATAAAGATTCATCTTTTATTTCATCTTTTAAATTTTCATTAGAAATATTTTCATTTTTAACTTTTTCTTCTGTTTTTTTCTCATTTTTTTTCATATCAAACCTCATTTTTTCTCAATTTCTTTTTTTATAAAATCAAGCATTCCAATAACTTTATCATAATTCATCCTTTTAGGACCAATAACAGCTATTGTACCTTCTTCATCATTCACAACGTATTTTGTTTTAATAACAGTAACATCATCATCTATTTTTGATTCCTCTCCAATATAGACATTAATTCCATTATCATTTTCTTCAATTGATGAAATAATACTACTATCCTCAAGCTTAGAAACAATTTTTTTAATTTTATTTACATCATTAAATTCTGGAGCATTAAGAATATTTGTTTTACCAGAAAAATGATAATTTTCTTTTTTTAATGTCATTTCATTAAAAGCATTATAAAACATATTATAAATCGCTTCTTGTTGTTTTATGTATTTTCCAATAATTGGTTTAATTTCAAATTCTAATTTCTTATTAATTTCATCTAATAGTGTTCCAACTAATAAATTATTAATTAAATCAACCATTTTTCTTATTTCATCAACCAAAATATTTTCTGAAATGCTTATAGTTTTATTTTCTATATGTCCCTTATCAGTAATAATTATTGCAATAATACTATTATCTGTAATTGGAACTACTTCAACTTTTTTAAGTCGATTTTCTAAAGATGTATTTCCAAGTACTAAAGATGTATAATTTGTCATTTCTGAAATTATTTCCATACTTTTAGTAATTGCATCATTTAATTCAAGAGAAGAATTACTTAAAATTGTTTGTAATGTCAACACTTCTTCACCTGTCAGTTCTTTAGGTCTCATTAAATTTTCAACATAATATCTATATCCTTCTTCACTAGGAACCCTACCACTTGATATATGTGTTTTCTCTAAATAGCCTAAATCCTCTAAATATACCATTTCGTTTCTAACGGTTGCTGATGAACAATTAAGACTTTCACATATAGATTTAGAACCAACCGGTTTAGCACTTTTAATATATTCTTCTACAATAATTTTTAGTATTTCATTTTGTCTCTTGCCTAACATCTCATCACCTCTTTTAAGGCACAAATAAAGTGTACCACTATTTTTTAGCATTGTCAATACATGAGTGCTAATTTATTATAATATATGTAAAAATAATATTTTTATACAAAAAAATTCAAAGAATTAACTTTGAATTTTATTTTTTTATATGAGTTTTAGCTATTAATTCAGAAACAACATTCGCATCATCAACAAATTTAGCTATTTCTTTATAATTAAAATTATCTAAATCATTTATAGTAATTTTTGTATCAGATTTAATATAACTTAAATAATCCCTTATTTTATCTTCATTTAATACAAATATTTTATTTTTATTAAAATCATCTATTTTAATATCATTTGATTTTTGAATTAAGCTTGCCGTTCCAACAAGAAATACTACTGCCCCAATTGATGTTAAAAAACCTAAATAGTTTGTTGAATTAACAAAATATTGTAAAAATGCTGTAGGTATTAGAGTCGAAAATATACAAGCTACTGCAGGTTCATAATTTGGCTTATAATTACTACTTAATATTTGAGTTTTCATTTTTTCCAAAATCTTTTTTTCATTTTCAACACTATAAGGAATAGTAACTATTTGCTTTGAAGCTAGATAAACAGTAATTAAATTACCTTCCTTATTAATTTCATATTTTAATACAAATGTTTTTGCGTCTTCTTTACTTATTGAATAATCTTTCATTAAAAATTTCCCCCTTTTCAATTAAGTTAGCATATATTATACAAAATAAAATATTTGTCAAATTGTTAATTTAAATTTGAAAAGAGTAAAAAAGAAAAAATTATAACAAAAGTAAAATTACTTAAATACTGAAAAAATATTACATTTTTTATAAATATATATAGCACAGAAATATTAATATCTTGTATTGGTAAATAATTATCTAATGATTTTATAGAATATAATTTAGACTTGTTAAGTAATGTTAATTATAAATTTAATAATGTAATATTACATTCTGATTATGGAGAAATGTATAAAAGTGGAATATATTATATAAAAACCGCCAAAATGCATCTTATTCCAAGTTTGTTTGCACCTTATACATACACATAATCCTTGGATAGAAACTCTCAACGGTCAATTTAAGAATTTTATCAAAAACATTTATACCAAAAATCTTTAGGAATCACAAATTATTTTAAAGTAATTTGTATCTATAATAATAACATAAAAATTAAAAACAAACTAAAAACTACATCAATTAATTATCGATGTAGCCATATTTAGAACTTTTTATTTTATACATAAATTTATTATATCAGTTATAGTATCTCTTTTATTTTGTAAAACTTTCATCTAATTCTTTACTATACACTATACTACCATTTTTACCATTTCTTTTTACATAATATAGTGCTATATCAGCCTCTTTAATAGTTTCAGTAATTGTTTTATTTTCAACATAAAAAGATATACCCGCTGAAAAAGATAAGTTTAAATTTTTACCTCGCAAATTAAATTCTTTATTCATTTTGTCAATACGTTTTTTCACTATTTCAACATTATCTGTATCAAAAATAATTAAGAATTCTTCTCCACCATAACGCCCAGCAAAATCTTTTTCTCTTATATTTTCTTTAATAATATTACCTAAAATATTTAAAACTTGATCCCCTACGGGATGACCATAATTATCATTTACTTTCTTAAAATCATCAATATCACATAAAACAAAAATACTTGATTTTCTTAATTTTGAAACATAATCTTCTAAATCATCTCTTGTTGCTAAACCTGTTATCTTATCTTTTTTTATAGTTAAAATAAATTCAATATATTTTGTAATATTTTCTAAATATTCAATTTTGTATTCCAAATCATCTATTTTAATAAATTTTGTTTTATTTTTATAATAATTATCATCAAATTTATAAACATTTTCATAAACCATATTTTTTTTAAATTCAAAATAATTTGAACTATAATATTTATTATCACCACATGTTATACAATATTCCCAATTAAACTTTGATAATAACTCCTTAATATTTTCTAAAGACAAAATAATCACCTCTAAAATAATTATAAATTAGAAATATTAAAAAGTCAAAAAAGATGTATTTTATTAATTTAAATTAACATAAAAACTTTTGCATAAGTTTTAATTTAATAAATCATATAAATATAAAAAGATATACTTTAATATATATCTTACTCATATTTCATACTTACTAATAAATATTTATTATTTTGTTTTTCAAAAGTATATATATATTTATGCATTTTATTTTCATATTTAGAAAAATTATTTTCAAATTCATTAATTACTTTATCGTATATCCCCATATCAATTTGATCATTTACATTGTTTAAATCAATTTTAAATAATTCATTTTTATTATTTAAAGCATCACTATAACTACTATACGCAGTTGTTACTATATCATTTACATCACTAGAATAATGCCATAAATTTACCATGGTAACTACATATGTTTCATTTCTTTTTTTAATATCAGTTATTTTAGTGTAATAATTATCTATAAATGAAAGCCCATGTCCTAAATGTTTCTCATTATAAACATACTTATTCTGAGTTACATCAAATAAATATATATATTCACCACAAGTATAACAATATATATCTTCTTTATCCCAATATATAGTTGATTTAAAATTATTTTTAAAATATTCTTCTATATCACTTACTAATACACCATTACTAATTGGATCTATAGTATCTTTTTTTGCTTTCTCAAATCCCATTAAAATTTTTTCATTCATATCTATCATATTAAAATCATCAATATTTTTTTCAAAAGAAGATATAACAGATAAATTATATTCATCTATTATATTTTCAAATATCTGATATGTTTCTTCTTCAGTAACTGTTACAAATAATTTATCTTTATTTTCATCAATAATATTTTCTTCTACATTAAAATCATTAAAATAATTTATTATTAATAATATTAATAAAATTAATATAAATAAAATAATTATTACAATTTTTTTTAAATTACTTTTTTTCATTTTTATCATCACCCAAATATTTAATTATTTCATCTTTATTTTTACAAATTTTACAATTATTTATTAAACTATAATCTGATAATAGCTTTACCGCCATTCCTAAACAACTTCCAAATCCACACATACCACAATTATATCCAGGAAGCATTTGCTCAATAATATCCACTTTTCTTCTTCTTTTAAACAAAACATGATTTAAAAAGACAATCATTATAGATAAAACAAAAGCAATTAAAGTAAACAATAGAACCCCAATCATTTTATTACCTCACAAAGTCCACACTTATCGCATTTTTTAAAACTCTTATTTTTTTTAAATAATTTTATATAAAATACAATTAATAATAATAATATTAAATATTGCATTATATTATCCTTGAAAAAATAAGAGCCATAATTCCCGCAGTTATAAGTGCAATTGGTACTCCTTTTAAACTATTGATAATATTATTCTTGTCTATTTTTTCTCTAATTAAAGAAAAAACGTAAATAACAAAAACAAATCCAATACAACTTCCTAAAGAATTAATAATAGAAGTAATAAAATCATAATTCATATTTATATTTGTAAGAATTATTCCGAATACAGCACAATTAGTTGTAATAAGTGGTAAATATATTCCTAAAGATTTATACAAATTATTAAAATACTTTTTTGTAATTAGTTCCGTAATTTGTACAAAACAAGCAATTACCAATATAAAAAATAATGTTTGTAAATAAGTTGAATTAGTTGGTATTAAAATATATTTATTTATCAAATATGTAAATATAGTAGAAATTAATACAACAAATGTTACTGTGATTCCCATACCTAATGCATTTTTTTCTTTATTAGAAGAACCAATAAAAGAACATATTCCTAAAAACTTTGTTAAAATTATATTTTCAGCAATAAGAGCAGTTGTAAATATAGTAAACATTTCCATTAATTATCACCTCTATTTAACTTTCTTATTATCCCCATAACAAGTCCAAGCAATATAAATGCTCCTCCACTTGTCAAAAATATCTTATTAGGAAGAATATCATTATTAAAAACATCTATTATAAATCTATATCCAGTAAGTAAAGAAATATCATTCATAATAGTTATTTTTCCACTTCCTAATAATTCTCTTAAAAATCCAATTATAGAAATTACAACAAGATAGCCTAATCCATTTTTTAAAGCATTTAAAAAACTATCTTTTATAGAATGAGAAGATGCATAGGAAAGACAACTGCCAAGCAATACACAATTAACAGTTAAAAGAGGTAAATATATTCCAAAAGCTTTATATAAATTAGGACTATATCTAGAAATAAAAATTTGTATTATAGTAATTATTGTAGCTATTATAATAATATAAACAGGAATTCTAATTTCTTCTTTTACAATTTTTTTTATAATAGATGTAATAATATTACACAAAATTAAAACAATTAAAATAATTATTCCCATTATATATGATTTTTCAAAAGTAGTTGTTATAGCTAAAACAGAACATAATCCTAAAGTAAAAATAAGTATTGGATTATCATTAAACAAAAATTTAAATATTTTTCTCATACAAACCTCCACACAATATATAAAATAAATGAACAAATAAATGCAGTAAATGTTAATACAAATATTGATTTAATATTATTTTTCATTGTTTAACTCACTTTCCAATATTTTTTTTATAATATTTTTTATTCCATCTGATGAAAAAGTACTTCCACTAACTGCATCTAGTGAATCAATATTATCTTGATACTCAATTGCTTTATTCGCATAATCATTTTTTTCTAGTTCACTCCATTGTGTTTCTCCACTTTTATCAGTTATATCAATTGATATTATCTCCCCATTTTCTACTGTAACAGTGGCTTTAATTAATCCCCATCCTTTAGAAGAAACATTATAAATCGTCTTATCCCCTTCTTTTTTTGTTTCAAGAATATTAACAGGTATTTTATTTTCTTCTTTATAGGAAATTTTATTTATAATAAAATAAGAAGTCATTGAAATAAATATAACTATAACTAAAATATAAATCCAAACTTTTTTCAAATTATTTTTAACACTTAAGCCAATTTTATCACATAATGGTACAAACATATTCATAAATAAAATACTTGTCATTACACCTTCTGGATATGAAGTAAAAAATCTTAAAGAAACAGTTAAAACACCTAAACATATCCCATGAAATATTTGACCAAACTTTGTAATAGGACTTGTAACTGGATCAGTTGCCATAAATACCGCACCGAATAAAAGTCCTCCACTTAATATATGAAATATTGGATACCATATACCCATATCCGTAAATAACGAAACAACATATGTTATAACAAAAACAGTACCTACATAAAATATAGGAATTAAATATTTAATAGTTTTAGTAATTGTTAAATATACAAATGCAAAAATAATTAACATCTTAGAAACTTCTCCTAAACTTCCTGGAATTGATCCTACAAAGAAATTTAAAAGACTTCCATATCCAGATACAATTTCATCATATGATCCCACATAATTTAATGATGCTAAATTTGTAAGAGGAGTTGCTCCAGCCAATGTATCTAATTCATATAAATTTAAATGACTACCTATTAATGAAGAATAAGATGCACTTATAAATAAATATCCAATTAAAGCGGGATTAAATATATTTTGTCCAAATCCTCCATATATCATTTTTCCAAAAATATTAGCAAAAAATGCTCCAAATACAATAACCCATAATGGAGTACTAACCGGTAAAACAAGGGATAATAAAACTCCTGGAATAATACTAAAAGATTTACTTAATTCATGAATACAATCAGCAATTTTATATTTTAAAATAAATTTAAAATATAGCAGTTCAGATACATATGAAGTAATGATAGATAATATAATCATGAAAATTGGATGTAATGATTCTAATAATGTAGCATCTGTATAAAAATATACAATAATAGTATTCTTTAAAATACTTAAACAAATAATTGGAATAAGTGCAATTAATAATCTTGTCATCATTTTACTAGTAGAATTACTACTTTTTACAAATGGTCCATTACTAACTTTAAACTTCATTATTTCACCTTCTTTCTAGCTATTTTTACAGCATCTCTTAAAGCTAACTTTGAAGGACAAACATATGAACATATTCCGCAACCTATACATTTTTCAGGATGCAATTTTTTTAATTCTAAAACATCATCTATATTTTTTAAAATCAAAGCTGGGCAAATATTTACTGGACATTTATCAATACATTTTCCACATGAAATACATTTATTTACTTCTTCATATTCATCATTATTAATAATAGTAACAGCACCTAGATTTTTACTTACAATTAATTCATCTTTTGGTAAAGATGTCCCCATCATAGGTCCACCAGCTATAAATCTTAAATTATCACCTTCATATGAACCAATTTTTTTAATAATAGATGACATATTAGTCCCTATCTTAACAAGGACATTAACTGGTTTTGAAAATCCATCACCACTAATTGTTACAATTCTTTTAGAAATACCTTTTTTATATTTTAAAGCTTTATATATTGAATAAATTGTAGAAACATTATTTACAACAATTCCTATTTCAGATGGATATTTAGAATAACTATATCCTAAAACACTTTTAATAATATTTCTTTCCCATCCAGCAGGATAAAAATCATCAACTGGAGTTAATATAATGTTATCGTAAGATTCAATATATTCTAAAAAGGAATTTTTTACTACATTATTATTTTTTTTATAAGCAATCAAACATTTATCCATTTTATTTATTTTTAAAATAGCATCAATCCCATCTAAAATTTCTTTAGATTTAAGTTTACAAATCATAGCATCAGAAGTCAAATAAGGTTCACATTCAACAGCATTTACTATTAAAATGGAATTATTGCCTTCATATTTTAAATAAGTAGGAAAATCTCCTCCACCCATTCCAGATATAGAACATTTCTTTAATAAGTCAATAAATTCTTCCTTAGAATAATTACATATATCCTTAACTTCATTTTTCTTTAAAATTTTTTCTGTTTTATCATTACTTATTACAACACAATCTACTAAATCTCCATTTAAATATTGATATTTTTTTATATCTAATACAACTCCACTTACTGGTGATAAAATTGGAAAATCAATATCCTCTCTAATTCCAATAACAGATCCTATCTTAACTTTTCTTCCTTTTTTTGTTAAACATTTACATAAAATATTACAATTAATTAAAGGCACAAAAACTTTTGATACATTAGAAAAATCAACTAAATCATTAACAATAGAAATATCTTTTTTTCCATCTAATTTAATTTCTTTTATCATACTTATTCTCCTTACCATATAATGATATCATTTTTTTATCTAAAAATAAATAAAAGTAATGACAAATCATTACTTTTATAACACAAATTTTACTGTAATGGGTTTTTACACACATAACAATACTTACTATTTAAATCATTAACAGTCCCACATTTACTACAAATTCTATTTGAAAGCTTTACTTTAGGATGTTTAGATATAACATTTTTAGGTATTCTTTTTATCTTTTTAGGTCTTCTAGGTTTACGTAATTTATTTTTAAATATTATTATAAATAGTAAAACAATAATTACTATAAATTCTAACAATAAAAAAATCCATTTAAAATCTATATTTTTAATAAAACTTAAACTAAAAGCTGAATCTTTTTTTATATTTATTACATAATCTCTTGGACTTCCTTCTTTATCAAAAACTCTAACAATTATTTCAGATTTATCTTTCAAATCATGATTTCCCAATATAGAAATAGTTGATTCTTTTTTTTCAGCAGTTGCATTTATTTCCAATATCTTTTCATTTTTAATTTTTAACTCATATTCAAAAATATCTCTTTTAAAATTTATATTATATCCATTTATAGATAACCCACTTAAATAATTATCTAAAGAATCATAGTTTTCCCTAGTAACAATTAATTGATAATCATTCTTCTCACCAGACTCTGATATAACACTAATAGTAATTTTATTTTCTCCAACTCTTAAATTAGTATCACTAATCTCAACAGAAGATAGTGGAGATTCTGCTATAGCTCTAATATCAATATAATTAACATTTGAATCAACTGTTAAATTATAAATATAAACATCAGGAGAAAAATCAATTGAACCAACAGACAAAGTTAAACTTGCCAATCTATTATTCATATCATTTCCATCACTTCTAATAACAGAAATTGTATATGTACTTATATTCCCGTTTTCGGCTTGTACTTTCACAAGTAAAGTATTAGTACCCTTTTTTAAATTTACTTTTCTAGGACCATATCCACTAACGAACTTAGCTTTTTTATCTAAAACAGTTGCTGAGATAGTTACATTATCCACAGATTCATCGACAATTGTTGTATAAGTTTTTACATCACTATCAAACTTAAATTCCCCTTTTGATAGATACAAAGATGCTAATTTAGAATTATCACTTTTAATATATGGCTCCCCTTCTACAACTACAGAATATTTTTCTGTAATCTCATTACCAGATACTTTACCAGTCATTGTAACATTTGTAGATCCAACAGTTAAAGGATAAACAACTCCATTTTCTATTTTTATTATTTTAGGATTATCTATTTTATAAGTAATATCTGTAATTTTTAAATTACTAGGTAACATTATAAGACTTTTTAAAGTAGAATTATTATTATTTAATTTTAATTGTCCACCTAAAAACATATTTCCACTTAAGTTTAAACTAGTTAATCCCGTCATTTTATTTAAACCAGTTGTATCACTAATTTGTCCTTTATAAGATGAACAATCTAAATTTGTAATAGCAATTAATTCTTCGGGTAATATATTATACGTATAATCAACTTTATCAACAGCATTTACATTGTAAGCATCAATTACACATTTATATAAATTATCATCCAAAAAAGAATCATTAGCAGGTGCTGCATAAACACTTTTTATACCAAATAATATAAATACAAAAAAATATTTAAGAATTTTTCTCATAAAAGCACTCCCTATTCTAATAGGTAGTGTGCAGAGTTTTTGACACTACCAATTATTTTACCTTTATATTTCAATGATTTTCTATAATTTTATCTCT
>CALVIA010000018.1 GCA_944329255.1 uncultured Bacilli bacterium | reverse complement strand
ACATAAGATATATTATACTATAAACAAACTTAATTCCGTTTTTATTTATAAAACGGACTTCCAAATGAAAATTAACATTTAAAAATTATCAATATTTTTTAAAGTAGACAAAAAAATATATTTGTTGTATAATTAACAAGGTTGTTCTTTTTAATTTAATGAAAGGAGTTAAAAATGAATTTTTTTGAAAACGGAAATACCAAGGTTTTCGCATTAGGAGGTCTTGGGGAAGTCGGAAAAAATATGTATGTTGTAGTACATAACAATGAAATTATTATTATTGATTCTGGCGTTATGTTTCCGAAAGATGAACTATTAGGTATTGATTATGTTATACCTGATTATACTTTTTTAAAGGAAAACGAAGATAAAATTAAAGCATTATTTATTACACATGGACATGAAGATCATATAGGGGGAATACCATTTTTATTACAAAGTGTAAAAATTCCCGTTATATATGCTCCAAATCAAGCTGCTGAATTAATAAAAAGAAAAATTGAAGAAAGAAATATTCCATTTAATGAATTAAAAGTTATAAATGGTGATAGTAAAATTAAATTTAAAAATTTTGAAATTGAATTTTTTAATACTACTCATTCTATACCTGATTCTCTTGGAATAGCTATAACAACTCCAAACGGTGTTATAGTAAGTACCGGTGATTTTAAATTTGATTTAACACCTATTGGTCCTATGTCAAATATTCACAAAATGGCAGAAATAGGAAAAAAAGGTGTAACTTTATTATTAAGTGATAGTACAAATGCACTTGTGGAAGGTTTTTCTAAAAGTGAATTTAAAGTAGATACAGCACTAGGTGACATTTTTGTTAGACATACTGGAAGAATAATAATTGCTACTTTTGCGTCTAATATTTATAGACTTAAACATATTATTGAAACAAGTAAGAAGAATAACCGAAAAGTAGTTTTATTTGGTAGAAGTATGGAAATAAATGTTACAATTGCTATTGAAAGTGGATATATTGATGGAAAAGATGTTATAGTAAGCCCTGATGAGGCTTTAAAATTAAACGAAAATGAAATAACAATTTTATGTACTGGAAGTCAAGGAGAACCTCTTGCTGCTTTATCTAGAATTGCAAATGGTACTCATAAACACATAAAATTATTACCAAATGATATAGTTGTTTTTTCTTCTAGTCCTATTCCTGGGAATGGTGCTTATATTGCTAAAACAATTAATCAATTATATTTAAAAGGTGTTAGAGTTTTAACTAATACATCATTAAATGATATTCATGCCTCAGGACACGGAAATGAAGAAGAATTACAGTTAATGTTAAGACTTATGAAACCTAAATATTTTATGCCTGTTCATGGTGAATTTAGGATGTTAAAAAGACATGCAGATTTAGCAATTGAATGTGGTATGGATAAAAATAATATTTTTGTAATGGATAATGGTGATGTTTTAACAATAAATAAAGATGGTGCTAAAAAAGATAACGGTGTAACTGCTGGTGATGTTTATGTTGATGGAAATAGAATTGGTGACATTGGAGGAATTGTAATTAGAGATAGAATCTTGATGGCAAATGATGGTATTATGGTTTTAATTGCAAATATTAATCAAGAAACAAAAGAATTAATTACAAATGTTAATATAACAACAAGAGGTTTTATTTTAGTTAATGAAAATGAAGAATTATTACATAAGATTTCTTTATGTGCAAGTGAAAGTATAAGAAAAAATATAAAAAATGTAAAAGGAAATTACAATGATTTAAAAACACTAGTTATACAAGATGTAAGTCCTTTTATAGTAAATCAAACTGGAAGAAAGCCTTTAATTTTACCTGTTTTCTTAGAAATAAAAAAATAAAAGTTAAATAACTTTTATTTTTTTTACCACATATCTCTTTTTTTAAGCCAATAATATGCAACTAAAGACAATAGTAATGCAATCCCTATTACAATAATAAACCCATATTCATTTGATGCAAAAAATATTCCTTTTACGTTCATTCCAAATAATCCAGATACAATTGTTGGTATTGAAAATACTATTGTAACTGCTGCTAAAAATTTCATTACAATATTTAAATTATTAGAAATTATTGATGCATAAGCATTTGTAGTTCCAGTTAAAATATCTCTTGAAATTGTAACCATTTCTATTGCCTGTTTATTTTCAATAATAGCGTCTTGTAAATATTCTTTATCATCATCATATAACTTTAAAATATTGCCTCTTAATAATCTTTCCATGACTAATTCATTAGATTTTAATGATGTTGTAAAATATACTAATGATTTTTCTAACGCTAATAATTTAATTAATTCTTCATTTTTCAATTCTTTTTGTAATTTTGATTCTGTTTTATCTGTTTCCTTATTAATCTTTTTTAAATAATTAAGATAGTATGTTGCAGTTCTATAAAGGATTTGTAATGTAAATCTTGTTTTTTTGTAAGTATAAAATTCTTTTATTTTTGATTCATAAAAATCTTTTATAATATCTACATTTTGACTACATACTGTAATAAAATAATCATCTTTTATAACAATAATACCCAATGGTATTGTAGAATAATCTCCTTTTGAAGATTCTGTTATAGGTATGTCAACTAATATTAATGTTTGATCATCTTCAAAATCTATTCTGGCTCTTTCTTCGGTATCAAGTGAATATCTTATAAACTCTTCATTTGCTCCTATTGAGTTAACAAGATTATTAATTTCTTGTGTAGTAGGATTTGTCAAGTTAATCCAAACCCCTTTTTCTATTTTATTTGTTTCTCTAAATAATCCCTTATCATCTAATGTTTTAAAAATTTTTAACATTACAACACCTTCTTTCTTTTTTTTCTTGGTTATGCTATCACAAATTTATTATTTTATCAATAATTTTTTTAAAAAATAGAACTTTAGTTCTATTTTTTATTTTTTTTCTTACTTTCATCTTTGGAAGATAAAACTTCTTTTCTAGATAGATTTAACTTTCCTCTTTTATCATATCCAATAGCTTTAACAACTATTTCATCTCCTAATGAAACAATATCCTCTGTTTTTTCAACTCTTTTTGTATCTAAATGAGATATATGTACAAGCCCTTCACAGCCAGGCCACAATTCAACAAAACATCCAAAATCTTCTATTTTAACTACTTTCCCAACGTAAATTTTTCCTTCTTCTACTTCTCTTACAACACTTTCTATCATTTCTTTTGTTTTATTAATTATATTTTTATCTTTGTGATAAATGATAACTCTTCCGTCGTCTTCTAATTCAACTTTAACAGCATTTATATCATTTACACTAGATACATTGCTTGCCTCTAAAATTATTTTAGTAATTGTATCTCCACCTTTTCCAATTACATCTTTAATTTTTTCTGGATTAATATAAAACTGTTCTATTTTTGGTGCATATTTACTTACTTCTTTTCTAGGCTCTTTTATAACACTTTCCATTAAATCAAGTATTTGCATCCTTGCTTTTTTAGCTTGAGATAATGCTTCTTTCATAATATTTCTAGTAATACCTTTTATTTTGATATCCATTTGTAAAGCACATATTCCCTTTCTAGTTCCTGCTACTTTGAAATCCATATCTCCAAGATGATCTTCCATTCCTTGAATATCCGTTAAAATTGTATAATTTTTTCCATTTGTAAGTAGTCCCATTGCTATTCCAGCTACAGGAGCTTTTATTGGTACTCCTGCTGCCATTAATGAAAGACATCCGGCACATATTGATGCTTGACTAGATGAACCATTTGACTCTAAAATTTCTGATACAACTCTTATTGTATAAGGAAATTCTTCTTCACTTGGAATTACTTGTAATAATGCTCTTTCTCCTAAAGCCCCATGCCCTATTTCTCTTCTTCCAGGACTTCCATATCTTCCTGTTTCTCCTACACTAAATTGTGGAAAATTATAATGTAACATAAATCTTTTAGAGTCTTCTACTCCAAGTCCGTCTAATATTTGATTATCGGTTAAAGACCCAAGTGTTGTTACACTAAGTGCTTGAGTTTGTCCTCTTGTAAATAATGCTGATCCATGAGGTCTAGGTAAAATATCAATAGATGCACTTATAGGTCTTATTTCGTCAACTTTTCTTCCATCAGGTCTAATCTTTTCATCTGCTACTAATCTTCTAAATTCTGCTTTTTCTATATCTTCTAAAACAAGTTTTACTTTTGTAATAAGAGTTTCTAATAATGCATCATCCATTCCGATATTTTTATCTTCATATTGCTTTATAATTTCATTTTTTAAATTAGAAACCGCTTCTGCTCTTTCTAATTTATCAACTATTTTAATTGCATCAAGCATTGGAATTTTAGCCATATTTTCTACTTCATTCCTTAATTCTGTTTCTATATCCAAAACTTCATAATCCATTTTTCCTTTTCCTACAGTAGAAATTATTTTGTTTTCAAATTCAATTAATTCTTTTATTGCTTCATGTCCAAACATAATTGCATCTAACATTTCATCTTCTGAAACTTCTTTACTTCCTGATTCAACCATATTAACTGCATCTATTGTTCCAGCAACTGTTAAATCTATATCACTTAATTCCATTTGTTCAGCAGTTGGATTAATAATGAATTCTCCATCAATTCTACCAACTTTCACTCCTGCAATAGGCCCATTAAATGGAATTTCACTTATACAAACAGATAATGATGATGCTAGTAATGCAGTCATTTCAGGTGTATTATCTTGATCTACTGATAAAATCTCATTAACTACATCAACTTTATTTCTAAAATCTTCTGGGAATAATGGCCTCATAGGTCTATCTATCATTCTTGCGCTTAATGTCGCTGCGTCTGTAGGTCTACCTTCTCTTTTTATAAATCCACCTGGAATTTTACCAACGGCATATTGTTTTTCCATATATACAACAGTTAATGGGAAAAAATCAGATAAAATATCGCATTCTTTTGACACTGTTGCTGCCGCTAATGTTACAGTATCTCCATATCTAACTAATACAGATCCTGAAGCTTGCTTTGCTAATTCTCCATGTTCTACAATTAATTTTCTACCTCTAAAATCCATTTCAAATATTTTCTTTTCCATACTACCTCCATTAAAAAAGACATTCAAAAAAGAATGCCTACTTTCTTAATCCTAATTTGTTAATAACTTCACGATATTTTGTAATATCATTCTTCATTAAGTAATTTAACTTATTTTTTCTTTGTCCAACTTTCATTAATAATCCTCTTTTTGAATGATAATCATGAGTATGAACTTTTAAATGTTCAGTTAAATCATTAATTTCTTTTGTTAAAATTGCTACTTGTACTTCAATTGAACCTGTATCTTTTTCATTTTTTCCAAATTCTTTTATAATTTTAACCTTTTCTTCTTTTGTTAAAGCCATTTTATTTCCTCCTTTAATATTATACACCTAATTCCGAATAGTGGTCGGAGATTCCAATCTATTAAGAATTGGTAAACAATAATAATATACATTATTTTATTAAATTAATCAACTATTTTTTAATTAAATTATAAATTATATTTACATAAAAATTATATATGCTATAATTCTTATAGAGGTGTTTGTATGAAAAAAAGTTTAATTATTATTTCACTATTATTTATGATTTTCCCAGTATATGCTGCCCCTGCTGATTGTGGTGCATTTTCTGAAATATTAAATCCACTTGCACATTTAATTATGATTGCAGCTCCTATACTATTAATAGTTATGGGAAGTATAGATCTTTTAAGAGTTGTTTCTGCAGGTGATGAAAAAGACATGAGAAAAATGTGGTCTAATTTATTAAAAAGATTAATTATATGTATTATAGTTATAATATTACCTATAATTATTAATATGATTATTGGTTGGACTACATTTGAAGATTTAAGTGCTTGTTTATAAATTTAATTTATATTTTTTTAATTATATAATGGTAATGATATTTTTACTTTTGTACCATTATTTTTTTTTGATTTATATTCTATTTTCCCTCCATGTAAATTTATAATTTCTAAACAAAGTTTTACACCTAATCCAGTTCCATTATTTTTAGTAGTAAAAAACATATTTCCAATATTTTTTAATGTATCTTTATCCATTCCAATACCATCATCAATAACTTCAATGATTACATTTTTTTTGTTTTTTCTTAGATTTAATTTTATATTTCCATCTTTTTTATCAAAAGACTCAATACTATTTTTTATAATATTAACAATTACTTGCTTTAATCTATTATAATCTCCTTCTATAAATATTTCTTCATCTAGTATATTATAATTTATATTTATATTTTTTATTTTTAACAATGTACCAATTGATGAATATATATCATCCATTAAAATTGTAATATCCATAATATTTTTATCAATTTTTAATTTAGTTAAATTTAAAAAATCATTCATTATTACAAGTGTTCTATCAATTTCTTGTTTAATAATTGGTATATATTTATTTACTTGATTTTGATTTAATGGATCAATCATATCTAAATATCCTTTGCAAACAGCAATTGGATTTTTTATTTCATGTGTTACTTTAAAAAGTGAGTCTCTGAAGTTTTTTTCATATTCTATTTGTTTTATTGTTCCATGGATATCAATTGCTTTTTCAGCATTAATTATTGATAATGCAAATACATATCCAAGTGCTGAATATATAATATTAGAAATTATTATGTAGTCTATTTTATATTTACTTAAAAATAATGAACTAATAATTTCTATTAAAAGAAATATGATTACTTTAAATTTAATGTTTTTATTTTTAAATATTTTAATAAATAAAAGTGTTTGTATAATATAAATTGTCAAAATAATAATTATATTAACATTAAAAATATTTGAGTAATATAATGTTAAATAAAATCCACATAATAAAGATAATTTCCAATCTGATTTTATTAAGCAAAATAAAAATAAAATTTTTATTACATCTGTTTCGTAATTAAATATTTTTGAATATTTTGTAATAAGATAAATACTAGATGCAATTGCTAAAAATAAAAATATTTTATTTCCTTTTTTTCCTATTACATTTTGATATACTATATAAATTAAATAAAGCAAAATGGGAAAAACAATTAAAATACTATTAATAATTACTATATCAAACATATTAAACCTCTTTTCAACATTATTCTACATAATCTAAATGTAGAATAATGTCGAAAAAAAACGTTATTTTTTTATAACGTTTTGTTTTAATAATTCTTCAATACATTTTTTTAATTTAGTGGCTCCTTCATCAAAAACAATTTTTAATTGATTATCTATTTCCACAATTCCTTTTGCACCTAATTTCATTATTCCATCTTTATTTGCAATAGATATATCATTTAAAGTAACTTTGAATCTAGATAAGCTTGCTTCAATATTAATTATATTTTTTTTACCACCTAAAAGTTCTACTAATTTATTAGCCTCTATTTTAAAATCTTTTTTACCACCTTTTATAACAGCAATTGCTATTATTATTAATATTATTAATATTATTCCATATTTTAACCATGGCATATCATTCACCTCAACTATTGTAATTATACTACATTTTTTAATAATTGCAAATAAAACCTAGGTATTAATTATATATCATTTGTAATATTTAGAATATCTTATAAGTGAAAAGAGGTGTAATAATGTGTAATGATAATAATTCTGCTAATAATAATTATATATATAATATATTAAAAACTATCTTAATTTTACAAAAGGAATCAACAACTCCAGGGTTATGCTTAGATACTTGTGACCGTATGTGTTTAGGAGATACTCCAAGTTTATGCTTATTTAATACAAGACCTATCACATTATATACTTGTGGATGTTGTAATACTGCATTGCAAATGCCAGTTTCTAGAATTCCAAATGAAGCAATAACTTCTAATGTGTTTAGAATTGAGAAATTAGATGAAAACACTGCTACATTTAGAGTTTTAATTGCTAATACTAGCGGAGATGAGGTTACTTATACTCCAACTGATTCCTTTTTTACAATTAGTTTAAATTGCATATGTATAATAAAATGTTTAGCGGACACTTTAATTAGTACACTATAGGCCAGTTAAATGGCCTTTTTTATATTTTCTATTATATCAATATTTATTTTATCATTATTAAGCAAAATTAATTCATTATTTTTTATTGCAATAAGCTCATCTTTAATTTCTTTTCCATTTTTTAGTATTATTATTACATTACTTTTATATACGAAATCATCTGAAGAAAAAATGTCATTTATTTTTTCTTTAATATTAATTGGACTAAAATCTTTTTTATAATCATTATTTCTATAATAATAGTTTTCTTTATTATTATTAATATTTTTTTCTATTTTGTTTATATATACTTTAGGTTTTTTCAAATTATCACATCCTTGCTAAAATATATGCATTTATTTACAATTTTTGATAATAATTGTTAATAATATTAATATGAGAAAGTTATATAAAAAAAAATTAAATAAAAATCTTTTATATTTATTAATATTATTATCATTTATAAGCCTTATATCAATTTATTCTGCATCTAATTTAATTGGAAATAAAAGTATTTTTTTTAAACAAATTGCATGGCTTATTTTTGGTTTTTTTTGCATGCATTTAATTTTAAAAATAGGAAATAAAAAAATATATTCAAATTATAAATTATTATATATTTTAGGTAACATTTCATTGCTTTTACTTTTATTTTTTGCCACACCAATTAATAATTCAAAATGTTGGTTTAATTTATTTAATGTTGCAACTATTCAACCAAGTGAATTTATGAAAATAATTCTTATAATTACTAACTCGATTATTATTTCTAAAAATAAAAATAATAAAGAATACATTTTAATTATTAAAGTTTTTATTGTTACTTTAATTCCTTCTATATTAACATTTTTAGAACCAGATACAGGAATGGTATTAATATATTTTATCATTAGTTTTGTTATGCTATTTTGTTCTGGTATTAATATTAAATGGTTTACATATACATTTTTAATTTTAGTATTATTTTTATCTATATTTTTTTCTTTATACTTTTTTTATAGCAACATATTTATTGATATATTTGGCACTAATTTTTTTTATAGAATAAATAGACTTTTAGATTGGAAAAATGGTAGTGGTATGCAACTTGAAAATGCATTAATTAGTATGGGAAGTTCTTATATAGTCGGACATGGTTTTAATAATACTCCAATTTATTTTCCTGAGGCACAAACTGATTTTATTTTTTCTATATACATTACAAACTTTGGATTTATAGGTGGATGTATACTTATTTTTGCTATTTTATTTCTTGATTTTAATATTTTAAATATTGCAATAAAATGTAAATCAAAAATAAATAAAAACATAGTTGTAGGTATTTTAGGAATGCTGATTTATCAACAAATTCAGCATATAGGTATGAATATTGGTTTATTACCTATTACCGGAATAACTTTACCTTTTATTAGTTATGGGGGATCTAGTTTATTATCTTATATGATATGTATTGCTCTTATTTTTAATGCAGAAAAAAAGACTTAATAATAAGTCTTAAAATATTCATTATATGCTTTTTTTTCTAATGATAAATCATATTTTTTTATTTTATAATTTTTATTTTTTCTTTTTATTAATTCATTAACAAAGTATTTTGCAAATTCTGGATTTCTAATTAAAATTGGTCCTAGTAAATATGTGCCATAAAAGTTTTTATATTTTATACCTATATCTTTATCTTTAAATAAATTATTAGTAATTTCATCTATATATGATTCCCTATTTTGAAATCCTATTATTTTAGTTTTTATTAAATTAGTTGTTGTAATACAATCACCAACAATTCTTTTATCTAATTTTTTTGAATTATAATTAAATATTTTTAAAGCTTCAATCTCATCAATTTTTTGTCCAAATAATTCAATACTATTACCAGTAGCTAATATAAATTTATTACTTTCAATATATTCATTTATGTCTTTTTTATATTTTTTTAAATGATTTAACGATAATTTTAAGTTATTATAAGTACCACATCCAATAACAATTAAATCATATTTATTAAAATCAATATTATCATTTAAAGAAATATTATCAATTATAACTTTAATTTTTTGACTTTCCAATAAGTATTTTATTGATTTAATATTTCCATTTTCGCCATATAGGTTCATTAAATCATAATATAAGTGTGCTATATATACAGTCATATTAATCCTCCCTAAATAGTCTTTTTATTGGTTCTACGTAATCAAAATTTACAATAGCATATATATTTTTTACATTTTTATTATTTAAAATATTTTTTAATTTTTCCATAGAATCTAATATTATTATTTGATTTTTTTTAAATCCAGCATACTTCATTCTTGTTGCTATATCATATTTATCTCTACCAAGACATATTATTTTTTCTGTATATTTATTATTTAATAATTCAAATTCAATATCATATAACCATGACATATCATTATGTTTATACCTTCTACTTATTTCTTTCCACCCAATTATAATTATCTTTTTTTCTTTATTATTTGATGCAAATAAAACAGATTGATTAAATGTTGTACTATTTTCATTTTTATTATTTAATACATAAATTTTTTTTGATTTATAATTGATAAATTCATTAAGTTTATTATTATTTTCTAAATTAGATATATAATTTGATAATTTTTTTTCATCTATTTTAATTGTTGATAATAGTGAATAAGCGGCAAGAATATTATATGCACAATACAAAACATTAAAAGATATTTTTATTTTATTATTATTTATAATAATATATTTCTTATCTAAATTAATTATTGATGCTAAATAATCAATCTTTGGTCTTTTGAAACTACATTTATCACAATAATAATCTCCCAATGATTCAATATGATAATAATTGTATTTTAATTTATTATTACAAATTGGACAATAACTTATATTTATATTATTAAATTTATTAATTTTATAAGAATATTTATTTTTATTTATACCATAATATATAACATTTTTACATTTATCAAATTTTCTTAAATAAGGATCGTCACCATTTAAAATTAATGTCATATCATTTGTTATAGCACTGTTTATTTTTTCAAATACTAAATCTACATTACCATGCCTTGGTGGTTGGTCTCTACATATATTTGTTATTACTACATATTTTGGTTTTAGGGCATCAAATATAACTTTAGTATATCTTTCATCTACTTCCATTACAACAGCATCTGTCTTTATTTTCCCATTTAAAGAACAATTTGAAATTAACAATGATAAAATACCTGGCAACATATTACTACCATATTTATTATAAATTACTTTTTTATTATCTTTTTCTAATACATTTGCTATTATGGATGATGTGCTTCCTTTCCCTGCACTTCCTGTTACCGCTATTACAAGTTTAGGCATTTTAAAGTAATTTATTATGTTTTTATTAATTTTTAAAGCAAGAGCCCCTGGGAAATTAGAACCTCTTCCCATTAATTTTAATATAATTGATGCAAACTTACATATTATAATTGTTATTTTATTCATAATGTACACCTCATTTTTATTATAACATAAATTATAAAAATAATTTCTTATAATATAATATAAAAATATTATAAATAAAAAAAATATAACTTATATATAAATGTTATATTTTTTTATATTATGGATGTCTTGCATAATTTGCATTACCTATTTCATTTGGAGATGGAGCAATATCCCTTTGAGTATATTCTTCTGAATATCCTATTTCTCCATACTTTCCACCGTCATGCCACTTAGTATATATATCAAAATGAGTTTGTTCTCCATTAGTTGCAATTCTTGTATTTTCAGACCTTTCACAATAATCAATTACTATTCCTGTTCCAAGACTTGTTTCAACTATATCTCCGTATTCATATTTTGCATTTTCTCTTCCACCACTCCACTCTTCTCTTTGCTTCACATCAGCTGCAACCATAACATAGGGTCCATACATTTGAACACCATCTTCACGAGTCCACTGTTCATAATTTATACCTTCATATTTTCTAATATTTTGCACAAGACCATTTACTTCTAGTGGACACCATGTTTCCGAATAATGTGTTCCATCATTTGTATGATAATCTATAAAACCTTTTCTTGCTGTTAAGTATCCACTATCCCACTTTGTTTTAATCTGATGTGGCATATTTGATTTTGAATAATAAATTTCTGAATCATCATTTTCTATTAAATCTTTTTGTTCTATATCTTCTATACTATTTTCTATTGAGACATTTTGAATATCAGTGTTCTTTTCATTTGATATTGTAATATTTTTGTTTTCTTCTTTTAATTCATTTATAGTATTATACAAATCTGATTCGACGGTTCCTGTAAGTTTTTCATTTATTTCAGATAATACTACTGAATTTGGTTTCATTGAAGATGTTTGATTTTGAACTTCATTATCTGAACTAAATATATAAAAATCTCCTCCACATGAAGCAATATCTTTCATATTAAAACCATTAGAATATCCATTTTTTAGAAAATCAGATGATTCATAGTTATTTCCATTAGGGTCTTTTAATATTAATTTCCCATCTTCTGTTATACCACTTACTGCAATGTAACATACAGATTGTGTAAATCTTTTATCTGTAGTTCTCCAAATTGCGACACAACCCTTTTCTAATGATTTTTCTAATTCTCCATCAATCCATGCTTTTTCATATGCATACTTATTTTCATATTTTAAATTTAACTCATTTAAAGCTGCTTCGTCTTTTAATAAAAGTTCACTTCCACCATTTTCTTTACTATAATATTTACCAAATTCTGGATGATTTTTCATTAATTCATCTGGAGTTATTAAGCTTCCCGTAGCCCATGAACCAAGCATACACAAACTTGTAGGGGCACTTCCTGATATTTTTATATTTGAACTTCCAAATTTAATATTTTCATAATCTAATTGATTTATTAAAGGCATTTCATTTTTAGATATTGTTTTTTCATATGCATCAACCCCTACTTTATCAGCTACTTCTTTAACAATCTCTTGAGTAGTTTTTCCAGTAGTATCTATATTATATTTATCTGCAAATATTTTTGCTTCAATTGTATCTATCGCCACAGATTGAGGTTTCCCTTCAACATTTACTTCCAACTTATTAGCTAGCATATCAATAATGTTTTTATTATTTGAAACATAAGTCATTTTTTTAGATATAGAATTGTCGTACAAAGTTCCAAAATAATTTTGTGACTTTTTACTGTTTGTACTACTTTCAGATTTTTTTTTATCATTAGAATTTAATAATGAGGAAAATAAATCATTTACTACAATCGTATTTTTTCTTTCTGCTTCCTCTGCTTTATCAATTGCATCCAATACTTCATCTATAATTTTTTTTACAGAATCTTTTATATTATTTAATTTTGGTGCAATTTGGCTTACACTTTCGCATCCTTCTTCTATTGGAATTTTAGAAGTTGTTTCAGTCGCTTTTTGAAAATAACTATTTGTCCCATTTAATAGTGGCATAACATTATTTCTAAGCAAGTTAGTATCACAGTGGTATATTGACGGATTTTTACTAGTTATTATATTTGTTTTCTCTTTTTCCATTGGTGGAAGATACGAATTTGAAATTCCACCATATTCTTTTTCTTTTTGATTTGCTTTTTCGTATATATTTCCTAATTCATTACCAACATTAACTGTATTTTTTATTACATTAGAAATATTATTTTTTATTAATTGAGCTGTTCCACCGGTTAAAGCATCTTGTATTATATTAGAAACATTTTCCAAAGTTGTATTTATTTTTTTTACATATTCTCGAGCTTCTTTAGTATATTCTTTTATTTCTCTATATACTTTTCTTTTTGCTGCCGCAAATAATTCAGCAGCGCTTGGTCCGGAATTATCTTCAGTATTTGATGAAGTATTTTTATAACTAGAGTATGACTTTCTAGAACTACTTGAACCTCCACCACCACCAGCATCTTTTACATACATATTTTCTATTCCTCCATTATTTAATACAAATACAAATAAAGAAAGCCATTAAAATGCTTCCTTTAAATTATACATTTATATTATTAGCTCTTTCTGCGTTTTCGATATCTTGTTGTGCTTGTTGCATCAATTTTACAAATTGAGTATCAATATTTTCAAATTCTGTAACTATATCGTTTTTTAATTTTATAAATGTACTTCTAAATACTTCTGCAGAGTCACTTTGCCATGGTAAATTAGAAAATGTACTTTCAATATTATTCATTAAATTTTTAGCACTCCTGAAATTATTTGAAACTCTTGATTGTACATCTCTAACTCTATCTGTTATAAATCTCATTCCAACATCATTACTAATTGTTATATTTTGTATTTTGTTAGCAGATTCATTACCTACAGATACAACATTTTCTCCTCTATCAGCCATTGCATAATTATTTGCTATTGTTTGCATTGCAAATGGTATTTTTACAACTACCAATTCAAGCATTTCATTTAAACTTGGTATTAAGTTATTAAATGCTTTTACTAAATCATTATATCTTATTCCATACCAATCATTATGCATATTTGTTATACTTGAATATGCAGATGAAATTTCTTGATTAAGTAACATTGCATCTTCTCTCATCTTTGATGCTATTTGAGGCATTTGCTCATAATATACCCCACCGATATTTGCCATATATATTCTCCTTTCAAATTCACTTTATCAAAGAGATTTATCTTCTCTTACAATAAGATTGTATCAAATTATTTTATTTTGTGTCAAGTTATATGTTGTTTTAAAAAAAAAAATTTTAATAATAAAAAAATATCAATTATTGATATTTTTTTATTATTTCATATATTTCTTTATAGTCTTCTACAAATTCATATTTAATGTTTTGTTTAATTTCATTAGGTATATCTTCTAAATCTTTTTCATTTTCTTTTGGCATTATAATTAAATTAATATTATTTCTTTGAGCACCCATAATTTTCTCTTTTAATCCACCAATTGGTAGTACTTTTCCCCTTAAAGTAATTTCTCCTGTCATCGCAATTTTATTACTAATTTTTTTATTTGTAAATGCACTTATTATTGCAGTTGTAATTGTTATTCCTGCTGATGGCCCATCTTTTTTTATTGCTCCTTCCGGAACATGAATATGTATATTGCTATTTACTAATATATCATATTGAATATCAAAAAAGTCATAATTACTTTTTATATAACTAAGTGCTATTTTAGCACTTTCTTTCATAACTTCTCCTAAAGATCCAGTTAATGTTAATTCTCCATTTCCTTTATAATAAGTAACTTCTATAGGTAATGTAGATCCTCCGTAATCTGTATATGCAAGTCCATTTACAACTCCAACATCAGAATTGTTAATATACTCATATCCATATTTTTCCCTGCCTAAAAAATTACATAAATTTTTTTCTGTAATGTTATATTTCTTTTGATTATTTTTTTCCAAAATATCTGTAACAATTTTTCTTAAAACTGTAGCAATTATTCTTTCTAATTCTCTTACACCCGCTTCTCTTGTATATTTTCTTATAATCAATAAAATTGCTTTATCAGAGAAACTAACATTTTTATTTGAAAGGCCATGCAAAATAATTTGTTTTTTAATTAAATGTTTTTTTGATATATCAACTTTTTCATATTCAGTATAACCAGTTAAATTTATTATTTCTAATCTATCTCTCAACTCAATAGGAATTTGATCAATATAATTTGCTGTTAATATAAATAAAACATTTGATAAATCAAATTCTTCTTCTACATAATTATCTATAAATTTATTATTTTGTTCTTTATCTAAAACTTCCAACAATGCACTTGCAGGATCTCCTTTTATATCTTTTGTCATCTTGTCTATTTCATCAATTAAAAATACTGGATTATTACTTTTAGCTTTTTTCATTGCAGTAATTATTCTTCCCGGATTTGAACCGATATATGTTCTTCTATGTCCAATTATTTCTGCTTCATCATTTACTCCACCAACAGATATTTTTACAAATTCCCTGTTCATACAATCAGCAATAGATTTTGCCAATGATGTTTTTCCTACTCCAGGAGGACCAACTAAACATATTATAGGCGAAGTTAAGTTATTACTCATTTGTTTTACTGCTAAATATTCAATTATTCTATCTTTAACTTTTTCTAAACCATAGTGTGTTGAATCTAGTTTTTTTCTAGCATTTTTTAGGTCTTTATTATCTTTTGTACTTTTATTCCAAGGTAAAGATATCATTAATTCTATATAATTTCTTACAATTCCTAATTCTGGTGAATTTGAATTCATTAATTCATATTTTTTTATTTCACTTTTTAATTTATCTTTAATTTTTATTGGAAAATCATTTTTTTCTATTTTCTCTTTTAATTCATTAACATCTGATTCCTTAGGATTAACATCTCCTAATTCTTCTCTAATCAGTCTTATTCTTTCACGAAGTAAAAATTCTTTTTGACTGTCATCTAGTGCTTTTTTTAATTTAATATCTATTTTTTTATCAAGTTCCAATATCTCTTCTTCTGTTTTTATATCTTCAAATAACATTATTACTCTTTTATAAGGATTAATTGTATTTAAATACTCCAATCTACGTTCAAATTCAATTGGCAAATAATTAGCAACAATATCTGTTAATTTTGATATACTACTTGTATTTGTTATTAAAGATAAAATACTATTACCTCTATTAGGAACTTTTAGTATATATGTTTCAACTCTTTTTTGCAATTTTCTTATTAATGCTTTTTCATCCACTGGAGCCATTGCAAATTGTGTAGTTGATGTTATAGTAGCACTTAATATGTTTTTTTCATTGTTATAATTTTTATAATCAACGATATTTACTCTATTTAATCCTTCTAAAACCACTCTTGTTATTTTACCTATTTGCATTTTCATAGAAATTTTTACTACTGTTCCTATTTTAGGCAATTCATCTATATTTATATTCTCTTCTAAAGGATTTTTAGGGCTAACAATTAATAAATTAGAATCATGATTTTTTTCTGCTAAATCTATAATATTTCTATCAATTTCATTATTTAATTCCAATCTGAATTCGCAATATGGCAATAAAATAGCGCCTTTTAAAATTATAACTGGTAAATTTGTTTTAACCATAATGCACATCCCTCCAGAAACAACCTATATTATACATATTTTATTTTTTTTGTCTATTAAATTAATTAAAAAAAA
>CALVIA010000017.1 GCA_944329255.1 uncultured Bacilli bacterium | reverse complement strand
AATAACCCAACACATTTTATTTTGCAATAATGTATGTTGTTATTTATAGACTTTGCGATAGCAATTTGGTACAATATTAAATATAATATATAAGGAGGATTTATATGTTAGAAATAAAAAAAATTAGTAAAGTATATGTTACAGATGATTTAAAACAAGTAGCACTTGATGATGTATCAGTAAATTTCAGAAATAATGAATTTGCTTCAATATTAGGTCCTAGTGGGAGTGGTAAAACTACTTTATTAAATATTATTGGTGGTTTAGATCAATATGATAAAGGTGATTTAATTATAAATGAAGTAAGTACAAAAAAATTTAAAGATAGAGATTGGGATAGTTATAGGAATCATAGAGTTGGTTTTGTATTTCAAAGTTATAATTTAATATCACATCAATCAGTTCTTAAAAATGTTGAATTAGCATTAACTTTATCTGGAGTTTCACAATCAGAAAGAACAAAAAGAGCTAAAAAAGCACTTAAAGATGTAGGACTAGAAAAACATATTAATAAAAGACCTAATCAATTATCGGGAGGTCAAATGCAAAGAGTTGCTATTGCAAGAGCATTAGTAAATGATCCAGATATAGTTCTTGCAGATGAACCAACTGGTGCACTTGATTCTGAAACAAGTAAGCAAATAATGGAAATATTAAAAAAGATTTCAAATGATAAGTTAGTTATTATGGTTACACATAATCCTGAAATAGCAGAAAAATATTCAACTCGTATTATAAAATTAAAGGATGGAAAAATAATTGATGATTCGAATCCATATGATGGTAAAATTAATACTAAGGAAACCTTAGAAAATGAAATAAAAAAATCAAATAAAACAGTAATGAGTTCTAAAACAGCATTTTCACTATCTTTAAATAATTTAATGACAAAAAAGGGAAGAACTATTTTAACAGCATTTGCAGGAAGTATTGGTATTATAGGAATTGCACTTATTATGTCTTTATCTAATGGATTGAATTCATATATAAAACAGGTTGAAGAAGACACATTATCTTCATATCCTTTAACGTTAGATAAAACTACAATTGACCAAATGACATTGATGGAAACATTGTTAAAAAATAATGAAGATATTAATACTAAATTTGATAAAGTATATTCGAATAATATAATGTCTGATATGTTAGCATCATTTGCTGAAGGTCAAAATAAAAATAATTTAAAAGAATTTAAGAAATATATTGAAGATAGTAATATATATGATTATGTCAGTGATATAAAATATAAATATAATTTTGATTTAAATATATATTTGAATGACAATAATGAATATATAAAAGTTAATCCAAGTACAGTATTAGAAAATATAGGAATAAATAATAATAACTCAATTTCAGTAAATGTCCCAATGAATGAAATGGATTCTTTTCAAGAATTAACTAATAATAAAGATTTATTAGAAGATCAATATGATTTATTATATGGAAAATATCCAGAAGAATATAATGAAGTAGTTTTAGTATTAGATAAAAATAATCAAATAAGTGATTATGCCTTATATTCACTAGGTATATTAGATCAAAATGAATTAAAAGAAACATTTAAAAAGATTATGATGGGAGAAGAAATAGAGAAAAAAGATATTTATGAATATAAATATGAAGAAATTGTTGGATTGAAATATAAATTATTATTAAATACTGATATTTATGAAAAAGTAAATAATATATGGATTGATAAAAGTGATGATGAAGAATATATGAAAAATGTATTGGATAATTCTATTGATATAGAAGTTGTAGGAATTATTAAAATAAGTGAAAATTCTTCATTATCTACAACAGGGGTAATCGGATATACTAATGAATTAACTAAATATGCGATAGATAAAATTAACGAAAGCAAAATTGTTAATGAACAAAAAAATAATAAAAGTATAAATGTATTTACTGGGTTAGAATTTAGTGATAAAGAATTTAATATAGAAGATTTACCAAAAGAAGAACAACAATATTTATTATCTTTGTCTAAAGATGAATTAGATAATTTAATTAAACAGTATTCAGCAAATAGTGGGGCAACATACGAAGAAAATTTAATTAAAATGGGTTCGGTGGATATAGAAGATCCTGATTCAATATTACTATATCCAATTGATTTTGAAGCAAAGGATAATATAACAAATATTATAAATGATTATAATGATACTAAAGATGAAAAAGATAAGATTATATATACTGATTTAGTAGGGGTTATGATGAAATCAGTAACTACAATTATTAATTCAATTAGTTATATATTAATGGCATTTGTAAGTATATCATTAATTGTATCATCAATAATGATCGCAATAATAACATATATTTCTGTAATAGAAAGAACTAAGGAAATAGGTATTTTAAGAGCAATTGGTGCAAGTAAAAAAGATGTATCAAGAGTATTTAATGCTGAAACATTTATTGAAGGATTATTTTCTGGAGTACTTGGAATATCAGTTACAATATTATTAAATATACCTATAAATATTATTATAAATAATATAACAGGAATTAATAATTTATCAAAATTACCAGTAGTTGGAGCACTAATATTGGTTTTAATATCAATTATTCTTACTCTAATAGCAGGATTAATACCAGCAAAAATGGCAAGTAAAAAAGAACCTGTAGAGGCTCTAAGAACTGAATAATATAAAAGATATACAAATTGTATATCTTTTTTTTATATATGAAGTATATTTATTGTTTTTTTAAATTTTAAAAAAATTTTTGATTAATTTACTAAATTATAATATACATGTTATAATATAATTAGGTGATAATATGAAGAAAGTAATATTAATTGATGGTAATAATTTTTTATTTAGAAGTTATTATGCAACAGCATATTCTGGAAGTATTATGAAAAATTCTAGTGGTTTTCCAACTAATGCTTTATATGGTTTTGCCAATATGATTAATAAAATAATTAATGAAGAAAAACCTGAATATATTTTGGTAGCTTTTGATAAAGGAAAAACATTTAGACATGATAATTATCATGAATATAAATCAGGAAGAATTGAAACTCCTGATGATTTAAAAGTTCAATTTTCTGTTGCTAAAGAACTTCTTGATGCTATGGGTATAAAATGGTTTGAAATAGATGGTTATGAAGCAGATGATATCATTGGTACTTTTTCTTCTAAAATTAATTTGTGTGATGATTATGAGGGTTTAATAATTAGTAGTGATAGGGATTTATTACAATTAATTAGCAATAAAGTTAAAGTAAAGTTATTAAAAAGTAAAGATTATATAATGATGGATTATAATACTTTTAAAAATGAATATGGTATTGAACCTATTAAAATAATTGATTTAAAAGGTTTACAAGGGGATTCATCTGATAATATACCTGGAGTTAAGGGGATTGGAGAAAAAACTGCATTAAAATTACTTCAGGAGTATGGTAGTGTTGAAAATATTTATGTTAATTTAGATAAAATTAAGGGTAAATTATTTGATAAATTAAATGAAGGTAAGGATTCTGCTTTTATGTCTAAACAACTTGCTACAATATATAAGGAAGTTCCTATAAATTTAGATTTTAATGATATAATTTATAAGGGTGCAAATAATAAGTTAAAGGAAATATATGAAAGATTAGAATTTTATTCTTTTATGAAAAATATTAATTTAGATATAAAAAATGATGAAATAAAATTAAATATTATTAATGATTTAAGTTTAATAAATGTAAAAAATCCTATTGCAGTTTATTTAGAAGTAGATAACGTTAATTACCATAAAGCAAAAATTATAGGAATGGGAATTTATAATGATGAAATTTATGGCTTTATTCCATTTAGTGTTTTAAAAGATAATCCTAGTTTTTTAAATGATATAAACAAAATTACTTATGATTTAAAGAAAAATATTGTAGTTTTTAATAAAAATAATATTAATTGTGATAATTATATTTTTGATTCAATGGTTGCATCTTATTTACTTAATTATAATTTAAAAGAAGATATAGCTTATTTAGCAAATTCATTTAATTATGATATAAAATTTTATGATGTTTTAATGAAAAATTATAATATTGATGAAATTGCTACTGAATGTATAAAAAAAGCAAAGTTTATTTTTGAAACATATAATGAATTTTTATCAAAAATAGAAAACGAATGTAAAGAATTATATTATGATATAGAATTTCCATTGATAAATGTTCTTGCTGATATGGAGATAACTGGGATGAGGGTTGATAGTAAAGTTTTAGATGAAATGAAAAATGAATTATCAATTAAACTAGAACTTTTAAAAAATGATATTTTTAATTTATCTGGCTGTGAATTTAATATTAATTCGCCTAAGCAAATAGGGAATATATTATTTGATAAGATTGGTGTACCTTGTAATAAGAAAAGATCTACTGAAAAAGAATACTTAATTAAATATAAGGATAAGTATCCAATAATTGATAAGTTATTAGAATATAAGATGTTATCTAAAGTATATAGTACTTATATTGTTGGTTTAAATGAATTTATATATGAAGATAATAAAATTCATACTATTTTTAATCAGACTTTAACAAGAACTGGGAGACTTTCTTCTTCATATCCTAACTTGCAAAATATTCCAACTAGATACGAATATGGAAAACTAATAAGAAAAGCATTTGTACCATGTAATGATTTAATAATGTCATCTGATTATTCACAAATAGAACTTAGAATTTTAGCACATTTATCAAATGTACCTAAGTTGGTTGATGCATTTAAAAGTGGAATTGATATTCATACCAAGACTGCGATGGAAATATTTAATGTTAGTGAATCTTTAGTTAATAGTGAGATGAGAAGGCAGGCTAAAGCTGTAAATTTTGGAATTTTATATGGTATTAGTGGATTTGGTTTATCAGAGAATTTGGATATGAATGTTAGTGAAGCTAAGGAGTTTATTAAAAGATATAAAGAAGCGTTTCCAGGTATTGAAGAGTATATGGATAGTGTTATTAAAGATGCACGTGAAAATGGATATGTAAAAACTATTATGAATAGAAAAAGAATAATGGATGAAATTTATAATACTAATTATCAAATAAGACAATCTGGAGAGAGAATTGCGCTTAATACTCCTATACAAGGGTCATCAGCTGATATTATAAAAAAAGCAATGATTGATTTATATAATAAAATAAAAGAATTAAATTTAAAGAGTAAAATGATTCTTCAAATACATGATGAATTAATTTTTGATGTAAAAAAAGAAGAAAAAGATATTTTGGAAAAATTGGTTAAAGATGTTATGGAACATGTTGTTGATTTAAAAGTACCTCTTGAGGTAGAAATTTCATGTGCTGATAATTGGTATAATGTTAAATAGAGGTATGTATGGCTATAACAAAAACAAATTTTATTAATTATTCTAGGTGTAGAAGATATGTTGCACTTGATGAGATAAAAAAAGAAAAATTAAATTCTGATATTAGTTATGAAGATTATGTAAACGAAGAATTAAATTATAAATTAAGAGAATTGATTGGTGAAATGTATTCTGTTGATGATGAGGGTAATGAAATTAATTTGATTGATGTTGAGGATCCTCAGTTAAAAGTAATGCTTCCTTATTATAAAGAAATAGAGTTATTAGCTGGAGAAAAAGTAAAAAAAATATTTGGTGGTAAAACTGTATATTCTTTAGATACTAAAACACAGGAATCTTTTGATTTTATAGAAAATGGTATTAAATATTTATGCTATGTTGATATTTATAATGAAAATAATGATGAAATAAATATAATAGAAGTAAAAGCTACTACTAGTAATAAGTATTTAAGTTTAGAGGCAGGATATAGAAGTACTAAAAATGATAAACATGAAAAATATTCTATTTTTTATAAAGATAATAGGGGAATATATCATTTAAAAGAAGAATTAAAAGAATGGAATATGTTAGATGAAATGCCTGTAAACGAATATTCTAAAAAAAGAAATAAATTACTTGATAAATATGATTCATGTGGTAAATATATATATGATCTTGCAGTTCAAAGGATGATTATTGAAGGTGATTTAAAAGAACATAATTTTACAAATAAAAAAATAAATTATTATTTAGGTATTTTAAATCATGAATATGTTTTTGATGGTGTTTATGAAAATGGAAAACCTAAATACTCTGATGATATAATTAGAATATTTGATTTTTCTAATATAACAAAAGAATTTTTGGATAGGGTTTATTTTGATAAGGAAGAAATAAAAAAATTTTTATATGATATGGATGCAACTCCTTGTAATTTGGGAGATCAATGTGAACATAAAAAACCAAGTAAATGTAAATTTTGTAAAATATGTATGAAGCATATCCCAAAATATAATTCATCATTAAATTATATGAACAATGGATTTGGTTTTAAAGATGAAAATGGATTTGTTCATAAAGGATTAAATTTAATTAATGAAGGATATATAAATATGTTAGATATTCCAGATTCATGGATAAAAAATGAAAATCATATTATTCAAAGAAATTGTTTAATAACAAATAAGCAATATATTAATAAAGAAAAAATAAAATTGGCTCTAAATAATTTAAAATATCCGATATATCATTTAGATTTTGAAACATTTCCTTGCCCTCTTCCGAGATTTAAAGGAGAAAAGTGTTATATTCAATCACCATTTCAATTTTCTCTTCATATCGAAAGAACACCAGGTGTATGCGACAAAGAAAAAGATCATTATGAGTTTTTATCAAGTGATCCTCTTGTTGATGAGAGAGAGGAATTAGTAAAAAAATTATGTGAGTATATAAATCCAGATGGAACTTTATTTGCTCAGAATGTAGGTTTTGAAAAAGGTAGAATAAAAGAGTTATCCGAAATTTTTCCTGAATATAAAGATAAACTTATGAAAATATATGAAACTGGATCTGATTTATTATATATAGTTAGGGGAAATCCTAAATTTTATAAGGAAATTGGATATGATGAAGTTGAGTCAAAAAAGGTTAATTTTTATGATTTACATTTATCTGGTTCATATTCAATAAAAAAAACTTTGCCTGTGTTTAGTAATTTAAAATATGATGATTTAGATGTAAAAAATGGAACAGAGGCTTTGGTTACTTATGCAAATTTTATGTATATGAATAAAAACGAAAAAGAATTTAAATATAATTCTTTATTAGAATATTGTAAACAGGATACTTGGGCAATGGTAGTTATTTTGGATAAAATAAGAAAAATGGTTGAGTAATAAATTGTAAAGATTTGTCTAAACTATTGAATAGAGAAAGAATATGTAATATGCTTAATATAGAGTAGAGGTGATTATAATGATTTATCCATCAATTGATAAGCTTTTAAATATTGTTGATTCAAAGTATGCTTTAGTTCATGTTGTATCTAGAAGAGCAAGACAAATGCATGATGATTCTTTTTATCAAATGAGAGAAAGAGATTATAAATGTAAAAAGAATATTGGAAGAGCATTAGAAGAAATTGCTGAAGGCTTAATACATGTAAAATAGTATTAAGTTTTTTTAAATTTTTAGGAGATATATATGAAAATAATAAAATATAAAAAAATATCAAATAATAAATATAAAATTTATTTTGATAATAGTTCTTTAGTTTTATATGAAAATGTAATATTAAAATATAATTTATTATTCAAAAAAGAAATAGATGAAGATTTATTAGAAAAAATAAATAAAGATAATTATAAAGAATCTATTTATGATATTTCTATTAAATATATAGATGTTAGGATGCGCTCAAAAAAAGAATTGGAAAAATATTTAATAAATAAAAAGTATGAAAAAAAAGATGTTGATGATACTATTAATAAATTATTGGAAAAAAATATATTAAATGATGATTTATTTTGTAAATCATATATTATTGATAAGTTCAATTTAACTAATAAGGGATTAGATAAAATTAAAAATGAATTAATTAATTTGGGTATAGATGAAAAAATTATATATAAGTATTTATCTTTAGTTGATAATAATTTAATTTTAAATAAGTTAAATAAAATAATCGATAAGCAATTAAAAATTAATTCTAAATTTCCTATAAATAAAATAAAAAATAAAATTATCAATTCATGTATCAATTTAGGATATAAGTATGAAGATATTATAAATGTCTTAGAAAATTGTAAAATAAATAGTTATTCAAATATAGAAAATGATTATAACAAATTGTTAAATAAATATAAAAACAAATATGATTGTTATAAATTACAAAATATTATAAAATCTAAATTATATCAAAAAGGTTATGAAATAGAAGAAATAAATGAAATTATAAATAAAAATAGTAGAATTTAATCTACTATTTTTTATTGTTCAGTATTTGTTGATTTTTGTTCATTCATATAATGATCATATTTTATTTTTAATTCTGCATCATATATTTTTAAATTGTTTTTTTCTCTTAACCATTCCATTGAGAATGCTTGAATATTTTGTGTATTTGCTATTAATTCATTTACTAATGTATCTTTTATTTCACCTTTAATTTCTTCTAATTTTGGTTTATCTTTTTGATCTGTTTTTAAAATAATATGATATCCATATTGAGATTTAACAGGTTTCTTTGTATATTCATCTACCTTAAGTTCTATAGCAGCTTCTTCAAATTCACTAACCATATCACCTCTATTGAAATATCCAACATTTCCGCCATCACTTGCACTAGAATCATCAGAATATTCTTCTGCTAAATCTTCAAATTTTTCACCTTTATCTAGTTTTTTAATGATTTTTTTTGCTGTTTCTAATGCTTTTTCTTCAGCTTCTTCTTTTTCTTCATCAGTCATATCATCAGTTGCATCAGATTTGATTAAAATATGGCTTGCTTTAATATCTCCAATTGCTTTTTCTTCATAATATTTTTCTATATCTTCTTCATCAATTTGAGTTTCAGCATAATCTTTAGTTGCTAACTCTCTTTTATAAGCAGTTTCAATATAATTATATAGTTGTTTTTCTGTGCTAACACCATAATAATAACTAATTGCATCTTCAAAATCAGAACCAAATTGATCTTTTAATGCAGTTATTTGAGATTCAATTTTTGTTTTCATATCTGTATCTGTTTCATATACTTTATTTAATAATAAATTATCAATTGAATTTATTAAAGCATATGTTCCATAAGTATCTTTTAAATCTTGATAGAATTCATCAACAGTCATATTAAGACCATCCATTTCTATAATTAACTCACTACCATCTTTTAATTGTGGGATTTTTCCACAACCAGTTAATGTTAAAGCTATTAATGATACACAAAATAAATATTTAATTGTCTTTTTCATTTTTATCCTCCTTGTCATACAATTAATATGATAACAAAAAAAAAATAAAATTACAATAATTTAGTTATAAGTAATCACACATAAATGAATTTTACCATACAATAATGTGAATAGATGAAAAGGAGGAATCGATTATGGGACACGGATACGTAAATGGATCTGCCATTGTATTAGTATTATTCATTATATTAGTAATCGTAATAGGGGCTTATATTTAAATAGATTAAAGGAGGTGTAAAAATGGCTTGTAATAATAATTGTAATACTCCTTGTGGAGGAAATACAGGTTTTGTAATAGTTATTGTATTATATATTTTACTTGCAATAATACTAGGCTCAGTTATATGCTAGAAAAGATTGAGAAATCAATCTTTTTAACTAAACCTATAATTGGTATCGTAGGAAGATATGAAAAAAATTATATTAAAGTAAATGAAAGTGTTAAGGATGCAGTTATAAAATGTGGCGGTATACCAATTTTAATAATACCAACACAAATTAAATATGATAGGGAATTGTCTAATGAAGAAAAAAAAGATTTAATAAACCAAATATTATTATGTGATGGAATTATTTCACCAGGAGGAAGTAACGAATATCCATATGATAAATTTATATGTGAATATTGTAAAGAAAATTATATTCCCATGCTTGGAATATGTCTTGGAATGCAGATAATGGCATCATATAAAAATTTAGAAACAACTAAAAATAATCATTGTTTTCAAAATTTAAAATATGCACATAAAATATTTATAAATAAAGATACAATCTTAAAATATATATTAGGGAATGAGACTTATGTAAATAGTAGGCATAAATGTAAAATTAAAGATGTAAAAAACTATATTATAAGTGCAATTAGTGATGATGGAGTAATAGAAGCAATTGAAGATGATAATAGTATTGGAGTTCAGTGGCATCCTGAAGACATGATAGAATATGACATAAAACAAAAAAATTTAATAAAATATTTTATAAATATATGTAAAAAATAATCGTAAAGATTATTTTTTTATTTTTAAATTTATAATAGGTATAAATTTAAATATTAGCAAATTAAATAATTTTTTTTATTTTTAATTAAACATTCGCCTAATTTGTTGATTTGCATATAATAATAGTGATAAAATAAATAGTAGGTGATTTGATGAATATAAAAGATGTTTATATTAATTATGTGCAATATGGGAATGAAAAAGGGAAAAATATTGTACTTTTACACGGATGGGGGCAAAATATTGAAATGATGGATCCAATTGGCAAAGGGCTTTCAAAGGATTATCATATAACTATACTTGATTTTCCAGGATTTGGTAAGAGTAGTGAACCCTCATATGGTTATACGATATATGATTATTATGAAATACTTGATAAATTTTTAACAAATTTGAAAATTAAAAATCCTATATTAATTGGACATTCTTTTGGTGGAAGGGTTGCAATTGTTTATGCTGCTAAAAAGAAAGTTGAAAAAGTTGTTCTTTTATCTTCTCCGTTTAAAAGAAGTAGTAAAAAAAATTCATTAAAAGTAAAGGTATTAAAAACATTAAAAAAAGTTCCAATTTTAAAAGAATTAGAATCTTATATGAAAACAAAAATAGGATCTTCTGATTATAGAAATGCATCTCCAATTATGCGAACTATTTTGGTTAATGTTGTTAATGAAGATTTAACTGAATATTTAAAACAAATTATGGTTCCTACTTTATTAATATGGGGTGATTTAGATACTGCTGTGTCAGTTGATGATGCAAGATATGCAGAATCTATTATGAAAGATGCTGGACTTGTTATATATGAGGGATGTACACATTATGCGTATTTAGAAAGAATTAATCAAACAATTAGTGTATTAAAATCATTTTTGGAGGGATAATAAATGGAAATTTTATTAATTATAATATGGTTATTTTATTTATACTTTAGAACGAAAAAATCATTACATATGCTTCAACAAAATTTGTATGATGATGATCATAGATACTTAAAATGGATAAAAAAGAATTTTGATAAAATAATGTTAGGTGCTGAAATATTACAATTATTTTTAATATTCTTTATTTTATTTATTAAAAAAAGTAATTATATTTTAATATTATTTGGTATTATTTATTTTCTTTTATTTATTAGAAGTTTTGGTATAAGTCATAAAGAAGTTGTAAAAAAACCTTTAGTTGTGACTGCTAGAATTAAAAGATTATTGTGTACTATAACTTTAATTTATTTAATAATGATATATTTTAGTTATAAATTAAATATTAATGTTTATTTAGTTTTAGCTATTTTGGCATATTTTCAATATTTTATTGCTCTTTTAGCTGTTAAAGTAAATAAGCCGGTAGAAAAATGTGTTTTTTTAAAATTTAAACGTATGGCACTTAAAAAACTTAATTCAATGAATAATTTAAAAGTTGTAGGTATTACAGGAAGTTATGGGAAAACAAGTAGTAAAAATATATTAAATGAAATATTAAATGTAAAATATAATTCTATTACTACTCCTAAAAATTTAAATACTCCTTATGGATTAATAATTACAATTAATAATCATTTAGATAAGTTTGATAATGTATTTATTGCTGAAATGGGAGCGTATAAAATAGGTGAAATAAAAGAACTATGTGATTTGGTTAAACCAAAATATGGAATATTAACTAGAATTGGTAAAGCTCATATGGAATTATTTGGATCACAAGAAAATATTCAAAAAGGAAAGTTTGAATTAATTGAGAGTCTTCCTAGTGATGGGGTTGCTGTATTAAATAGTGATGATCCTTTGCAAGTAAATTATAATTTAAAAAATAAAGTAAAAGTATTATGGATAGGGATAGATAATGATGCGGATTTTAAGGCTTCTAATATAAATGTATCTAATATTGGAACTACTTTTGATTTAATTATTAAAGGTGATAAAAATAAATATAAATTTGAAACAAAATTATTGGGGTATGCTAATATATATAATATTTTAGCTGCAATTGCTTTAGGTTATGAATTTGGAATTAATATAAACCAGTTACAAAGTGCTGTAAAAAGTGTAAAACCGATTGAACATAGGCTTGAATTAAAGAAGAATGGTGATATATACTATATAGATGATGCATATAATTCGAATCCAGTAGGTTCTAAAATGGCTTTAGATGTACTTAATTTGATGCCTGGAAAGAAGATTATAGTAACACCTGGTATGATTGAATTAGGTAGTATTGAAGATGAAGAAAATACTATTTTCGGTGAAAATATTGCAGATGTATGTGATGAAGTTATTCTAATAGGGGATAAACAGACTAAAGCTATTCAAAAAGGTTTAAAAAATAAAAAATATGATGAAAAGCACATATATATTTTGGAAGACGTTATTGATGCTTTTGATTTGATAAAAAAATTAAAGGGTAAAGATACATATGTACTTTTAGAAAATGATTTACCAGATGTATTTAAGTAAGGAGTGTTAAAATGAAATTAAGATTAGGTGTAATATTTGGTGGAGAAAGTGTTGAACATGAAGTAAGTATAATTTCTGCTATTCAAGCGATGAAAAATTTGGATGAGGAAAAGTATGAAATTATTCCAATTTATATAGGTAAGGATAGAGAATGGTATACTGGGAAATTACTTAAAAATATTGAAATATATTCAGATATTGAATTATTGAAGAAATATGCAAAAAATGTTGTATTAACAAATAGAAAAAATAATTTTGTTTTAATAAAAAAAACAGGAATAAAAAGAATTGTTGATTATGTGGATTTAATTTTACCTATTGTTCATGGAACAAATGTAGAGGATGGAACATTGCAGGGATTTCTAGAATTAATTGGTATTCCTTATGTTGGATCTAATGTTTATTCTGCTGCTATTGGTCAGGATAAGGTATTCCAAAAACAAATATTAGAATCATCTTTTATACCAGTAACAAAATATATTTGGTTTTTTGATAATGATTATAAGGAAAACGAAGAAGAAATTTTAAACAATATAGAAAAACTTGGATATCCTGTTATGGTTAAACCAGCAAGATTAGGAAGTAGTGTTGGTATAAGTAAAGCTAAAAATAAAGAGGAAGTAAAAGAATCTATAATTGACGCAATGAAATATGATGAAAAAATTTTAATAGAAAAAGTAGTAGATAATTTGATTGAGGTAAATTGTAGTGTTCTTGGAAATTACGAATATCAAGAAGCTAGTGAATTAGAAGAAGTAATGGGTGTTGATGAATTTTTAAGTTATAGAGATAAATATTTAGGTTCTAATAAAACAAAAGGTGCAAAAGGTATGGCTTCAACAAATAGAATTTTACCAGCTAGATTAGATGATAAAATTGCTAATGAAATAAAAGAAACTTCTAAGAAAGTTTTTAAAGTTTTAAATTCAAGTGGAGTAATAAGAATTGATTACTTAATAGATAAAAAAACAAATAAATATTATGTTAACGAAACAAATACAATACCAGGTTCATTATCATTTTATTTATGGGAAGCTACAAAAAAACCTTATAAAGAATTATTAGATGATATGATTAATTTAGCAATAAGAACATATAAAAGAAAGAAAAGAAAAGTATTTTCATTTGAAACAAATATATTAAGTAATTTTAATGGTTTAAAAGGATCAAAAGGTAAATTAAAAATGTAATTATTAAATATTGATAATATCTTTTATGATATTATCTTTTTTGTTATAATAATTTATGGTGATTTTTATGTATTTAAATTATAATAATAATAAGTACGAAATATTAATTATAAAAAAAAATAATAAAAATACATATATAAGAGTTAAAGATGATTTAAAAATATATGTTACTACAAATAAATATGTTTGTAATAATAATATTGAAAAATTAATTAAAGACAATTATAATGTTATAATAAAAATGATTGATAAGGTATTAAGAAAAAAAGAAAAAATAGAAAAAAATATTATTCTAGGTAAAGAAATTGATGTTGTAAAGTTATCATCACAAGTAAAACCTGAATTATATAATAATAAATTATTTATAAATAATACAAGTAAAGTTGAAAAATATATAAAAGAATTTGCTTATGATTTTTTTAATGAGAGATTAAATTACATTTATAATATTTTTGAAGAGAAGATTCCGTATCCTAAATTAAAGGTAAGAAAAATGTCTACAAGATGGGGAGTATGTAATAAAAATGATAAAACCATTACATTAAATTTTGAACTTATCAGAATGGATGTAAAATATACTGATTATGTAATAATTCATGAACTTAGTCATTTTGTATATTTTGATCATTCTAAAAATTTTTGGAATTTAGTAGGAAAATATTGTAGTAATTATAAAGAACTTAGAAAAGAGATGAAAGAATGATTATATCAAGTGTAAAAAATGATAAAATAAAGGAAATCAGTAAATTATATGATAAAAAATATAGAAAAGAAAAGGGTTTATTTATAGTAGAAGGAAGGCATTTGGTTAAAGAAGCATATAAAAATAATCTTTTAGAGTGTGTATATGCAATAAAAGAGAGTGGATATAAAAATGAAGTAATTGTAACTGATAATGTTATGAAAAAAATTACTTCGCTTAATTCTGTACCCGATATAATTGGTATATGTAAATTTAAACCTGAAATGGAAATTGGTAATAAAGTTTTAATTTTAGATAATATACAAGATCCGGGTAATTTAGGTACAATAATTAGAAGCGCTGTTGCTTTTAATATCGATACTATTGTTCTTAGTAATGATACTGTTGATTTATATAATCCTAAAGTTATTAGAGCAACTGAAGGGATGATGTTTAATATTAACATTATAACTAGGGATTTATATAATTTTATTATTACATTAAAAAATAATAATTATAAAATATATTCTACTAATGTAAAAAATGGTAATAATTTAAAAAATGTTTTAAAATGTGATAAATATGCTATAATAATGGGAAATGAAGGTTGTGGTGTTAAAGAGTGTTTACAAGAGTTATGTGATGAAATGATTTATATAAAAATGAATAATTTATGTGAAAGTTTAAATGTTGGGGTTGCTACAAGTATTATTTTATATGAATTTAGTAAGTAGGTGTTTTATGATTATTGTTGGAAAATATGTTAATACTCATGGGATTAAAGGTGAAATAAGAATTTTAAGTGATTTTAGTAGAAAAGATCTTATATTTAAACCTAAATTTAAATTATATATAAATAATAAAGAGTTTATAATAAAATCATATCGTAAACATAAAAATTATGATATGATAACTTTTGAAGGAATTAATAGTATTAATGATATTGAGTATTTAAAAGGCAATAATGTTTATATTAAAAGAGATGATATAAATGAATTTATTGATGAAGATTTATATAAATATTTAATTAGTGTTAATTCTAAATTATATAAAATTAAAAATATTTTAATGAATAATTTTCAAAAAATATTAGTCTTAGAAAATGATAAAATGGTTCCATATGTAAAAGATTTTATTTTGAAAAAAGATGATGAAAAAAAGATTATTTATATGGATTTACCAAATAATTTGTTGTAGGAGTTTTTATGAAAATAGATATTTTAACATTGTTTCCAGAAATGTTTGATGGATTTATTAATACTTCAATTATTAAAAGTGCGAGAAATAGAAAATTAGTTGATATTAATATGATTAATATTAGAAATTTTTCGTTAGATAAACATAGTAAAGTTGATGACACTCCATATGGTGGAGGAAGTGGGATGGTTCTTATGTGTCAACCTATTTTTGATGCGGTAAAAAGTATAAAAAAAGATAATTCTAAGGTTATTTTAATGACTCCACAAGGTATTAAATATAATCAAAAGATTGCTTATAATTTGTCTAAAGAGGAACATTTAATTTTTATATGTGGTCATTATGAAGGATTTGATGAAAGAATTAGAACAATTTGTGATATGGAGCTAAGCATAGGTGATTATGTTTTAACAGGAGGAGAGTTGCCTAGTATGGTTGTTGCTGATTCTGTTATAAGACTTGTTGATGGTGTGATTGATAGTGATTCACATAGTAATGATTCTTTTAATAATAATAGATTAGATTATCCTACATATACTAAACCAAGAGAATATGCAGGTATGAAAGTTCCTGATGTTCTTCTTTCTGGAGATCATAAAAAAATTGATGAATGGAGAAAAGAAGAAAGTAGGAAAAGGACTATTGAAAGAAGACCTGATTTATTAAAAAAATATTCTGTTGTAAGAAGCACTTTAAAGGGAAATATAGAATTATTTAATATTGATTGTAATGGGATTAATCCTAAAAATAATGCAAAAAGAACAGACATGATTTCTGTTAAAAATCTTAAAATTGTTGATTCATATTTAAACGAAAATGTTATAAAAAATAATATTGAAAAAAAGATTGAAAAATTGCTTATGCTTATAATGAAAGTTTTGGATACTGAATCAACAGATGATGATATTTTAGTTTTAGATGAGGCTGAAAGGTTGAAAAGTTTAATAATCAATAAATATAAAAAAATATTAGGAGAAGATTACGTAAAGTATATATTAAAAAAAATAGATTATATTGTATTACAATTTAAAAGCAGTAAAATATATATTCCAGAAGAAATAATAGAAAAAAGTGGAAAAAGTAGATAAAAATAATAGATACATCTATTATTTTTTTATTTTATATGATAAACTATTAATAGATAATAAAGGATGTGTACATAATGAAAAAAATATTATTAATGATGTTTATGATGCCAATAATGGTATTTGCAACTTGTAAAGAAGGATATGAGGAAATAGATGGGGTATGTAAACCAATAAATGCATGTAATCCAATAGAAAATGAACCAGATAAAGCAGGGAATACATACACAAAAAGTCTTAAATGTGATCCAGAATATAAAAATTCAGTAAAATATACTGGAGAAGAAAAAGTAGT
>CALVIA010000016.1 GCA_944329255.1 uncultured Bacilli bacterium | reverse complement strand
ATCTTTTTTTGTTTCTTCAAGAATTTTTTCTATTTTCATACCATATTCAATAGATTCATCATAAACAAATTCTAATTCAGGTATAATTCTTAATGGTAATTTTCTTTTACAAAGTATATTTTTTATAAATCCTTCTGCATTATTTAAATCTTTTAATGCTTTATCTTTTTTGGATAAATCAAATATTGAAACATAAACCTTTGCATAACTTAAGTCATCAGCTAATTTAATAAAAGTAGCAGTAGTACCAGATATATCTATATCTCTTATTTCGTTATACAATATATCATTTATTTCTTTTAATAATAGATTTGCATATCTTTCTGTTTTTACTTTCATTTTTTTATTTCAACCATCTCATATGATTCGATGATATCTCCTTCTTTTATATCATTATAATCTTCTAATGTTATTCCACATTCAAATCCATTTTTTACTTCTTTTACACTATCTTTTTCTCTTTGTACTGATTTAATATTACCATCATATATTACTACCCCACCCCTTAATAATCTAGCTTTTGAATTTGATTTAATCATACCACTTATTACATAACATCCCGCAATTGTACCAACTTTAGAAAATTTAAACAACTGTCTTACTTCAGCTTCCCCAAGAACCTTTTCCTCAAATTCTGGATCTAGCATTCCTTTCATAGCTTGTTCTAATTCCTCAATTACTTTATATATAATATTATGTAATCTTATCTCAACACCATATTCTTTTGCCAAATCCTTAGTTTTAGAACTTGGTCTTACATTAAATCCAATAACTATTGCAGAAGAAGCATTAGCAAGAACAACATCACTTTCTGTTATAGTTCCTGTTCCACTTCTAATAATATTTGTTCTTACCCCTTCTACATTGATTTTACTAAGAGCATTTCTTACAGCTTCCTCACTACCCTTTACATCAGCTTTTAATACAATATTAATCTCTTTAATACCATTTTCTATTTTAGAAAATAAATCATCAAGTGTTATAGAATTTGAATTAATATTTGCTTTCTGTTTTGCTTTTTCTTTTCTTGTTTCAGCAATTTGTTTTGCTTGCTTTTCTGTTTCAAAAGCCATAAATCTATCACCAGCAGATGGTATTTCATTAATACCTGTTATTTCTACAGGGGTACTAGGTAGAGCCTCTACTATTTCAACACCAATATCATTTTTTAAAGTTCTTACTTTCCCAAATGATGTCCCAACAACAATCGGATCTCCTAAACGCAAAGTACCATTTTGAATTAATAATGTAATTACACCACCTACATTTTTATCAAGTTTTGCCTCAATAACAGTACCCAAAGCGTATCTATTTGGATTAGCTTTTAAACCTTTTATCTCAGACATCAAAATAATTGTCTCAAGCAATTCATCAATTCCTTCTCCTGTTTTTGCTGAAATATTAACAAAAGTAGTATCACCACCCCATGCTTCAGGTGTAAGACCAGCCTCCGTCATCTCAGTTAATACTTTTTCAATATTTGCTTCTTTCTTATCAATTTTATTTACAGCAACTATTATTGGAACCTTAGCAGCCTTTGCATGATCAATTGCTTCTTTAGTTTGAGGCATAACACCATCATCAGCTGCAACAATTATAATTACAATATCAGTAATTGCTGCACCTCTTGCTCTCATTTCAGTAAATGCTGCGTGACCTGGTGTATCTATAAAAGTAATTTTTTTACCATTTCTTTCAACTTGATAAGCTCCAATATGTTGAGTAATTCCTCCAGCTTCTCCTACTACAACATTAGTCTTTCTAATTGCATCAAGTAAACTTGTTTTTCCATGATCAACATGTCCCATGATTGTTACAACAGGAGGTCTTTCTTTTAAATCTTCCTCGTTATCATTTATTTCTAATTTTTCAAAATTTGATGCATCCATAGTTTCTTCTTTTTTTAATTCCTTATTATAATCTATTACAACTAACTCAGCATCATCAAAAGAAATTGTACTATTAATATTAAGCATAACTCCAAGAGACATAAACTTTTTTATTAACTCAATTGGACTAACTGATAATTCATTTGCAAGCATAGAAAGAGTCATTCCCTCTTTGTATAAAATTTTATTATCTTCTTTATTTGGTGCATTAGAAATCAATTTTTCCTTATGCTTATACATTTCTTTTTTCCTATTTTTAAAATCACTTGCACTTATAATATCACTTTTCTTTTTTAACTTTTGTAATTTAACAGAATCATCCACATTTTTCATATTAGATACAATTTCTTCAACTTTATCTATTAATTCATCCTCAAAATCATCATAAACAGCATTATCTAAATCAATAACTTGTTCTTCACTTAACAAATCATCTTCACCATAAACTTCAAATCCCAAAGATGAACATTTATCTAATATAACTTTTACACTTTTATTAACATCAAGAGCATATTCTTTTACTGTCATCATAATATCACCTCTTTCTTACTATTTATTATTCATTTATAATTTTTTCTAATTCATCATAAAGAGCATCACTAATATTTATTTCAAGCGTTCTTTCCAATATTTTGTTTTTTCTTGCTTTATTTAAAACTTCAATATCTTTTTTAATATATGCCCCTCTTCCATTTATTTTTCCAGTTAAATCAACTAAAACTTCTCCTTCTTTATTTTTTACAACTCTAATAAGATTCCTTTTTTCACACTTTTCTCTAGTAACAACACACATCCTCATAGGTATTTTTTTCATTTTCATGTTATCTCCTATTCAAATTTAATATTTATACCAGAATTTTTTAATTCTTCACTTGTCTTAACATCAATTCTATATTTTGTTAATCTTGCAGCTAATTTTACATTTTGACCTTTTTTTCCAATAGCAAGTGATAATTGTTCTCCATCAGCAACTGCTAAAGCTAAATTTTCCTTTGGATCCATTATTATTACATTAACATCTTTTGCAGGACTTAAAGCATTTTTTATAAATTTAACTGGATCTTTATCATATAAAACAATATCAATTTTTTCACCTTTTAATTCCTTCATAATATTAATTATTCTAGAACTTTTTTCTCCAATACATGCACCAACTGCATCTATTCTTGGATTATCTGAATAAACAGCAACTTTACTTCTATTTCCTGGATCTCTTGCAACACTATATAATTTTACAATTCCTTCTTGTAATTCTGGAATTTCTGATTCCAATAATCTTTTTACAAAACCATAATGTGCTCTAGACAATAAGATAAGAGGTCCCTTACCAGTATCTTCAATTTTAGTTACATAAACCTTAATACTAGATCCCATTTCAATTTTTTCTGAAGGAATTAATTCTTTTTTAGCAAGTACACCATGTGCTCTTCCCAAATCTATATAATAATTATTAGCATCTTCTCTTGAAACCATACCTACTAACATTTCGTCTTGTTTTCCCTCAAATTCACTCATAATACTATTTTTTTCAGCTTCTCTTAATTTTTGAATAACAACTTGTTTTGCAGTTGATGTTGCAACCCTACCAAAATTTTTAGGAGTTACTTCAGTTTCAATTGTCTCTCCAACTTTAATTCCTTTTACAATTTTATTCGCATCTTCTAATAAAATTTTTGAATAAGCTTCTTCATCTTCTTCACTAATACTATCAACTACATTTAATACTGTATATACTTTGATTTCACCAGTTGATCTATTTATATCAACTCTTGCATTACTCTTAGAATCAAAATTCTTTTTATACGCAGTTAGTAAAGCAAGTTCCATTGCATCAAAAATCTCATCTTTTGATATACATTTTTCTTTTGAAACTATATCAACTGCTTTTATAAATTCATCTTTATTCATTACTTTCTCCTCCCTTTTCTACTGAAGATATATCCAGCATATACTGTTCATCAATAAAATCATATTCATCCAAGATTGGATTAATCAAATTAGTTACATTAACACAATCATCAATATTTATAAATGGCTCTTTATCTATAAATATTCTCAAATAATTTACTCCATTTTCCTTTTCATATTTAATGTCACTTATTTTAATTCCCAAACTATTAACTGGTTCAACAATAATTTTTTTTATTTTTTCTTCTATACTCATATATCCTCCACTTAAATTAAAGAGTGGGTTTAACCCACTCTTCTTGTTTACAATTATTATATCATAATATATTTAAAAAACAATACATTATATGTTATAATTAATATAATTTGGAGGATATATGAAAAAACAATTAAAAAAAATATTATTTAGCTTATTATTATTCTTATTTTACTTTTATTTTTCATATATAGTAAATTTTATAATGAGCATATTTAAAATTGATTATTCATCATGGAATAGATTGTTATTAATATTATTTGTATTAGCATTAGATATAATACCAATTTTAATTCTAATTTTTATTTATAGAAAAGATTTAAAAAAAGAATTTGAAATATTTAAAAAAGATATTGTAAAAAATTATGATGAATATTTAAGGCTTTGGTTTTTTGGAATAATTTTAATGAGTTTTTTAAATATAATAGTTGGATTTATTACAAAAAGTAATATTTCAAATAACGAAGAAGCAATAAGAGATATTGCAAAAGTATTGCCATTATATTCACTATTTACAGCATCAATTTGTGCTCCATTAGGAGAAGAATTAGCATTTAGAAAAACAATAAAAAATATTTTTATAAATGAAAAACTATCAATTATTATGAGTGGTGTCATATTTGGTTTAGCACATGTAATTGGAACGTATGAACAATTTAGTGACATTTTATATGCACTTCCTTATGGTGCATTTGGATCAATATTTATGTATATATATTTAAAAAGCAAAAATATATGGACAACAATTAGCATTCATTTTTTACATAACACTATTTTGACATTAATAATGTTTATGAGGTAGAATATGAAACTAAAATTAAAATGGAAAATTATATTTAGTATTATTTTACTATTAATTATAATTTATATTTCAGTAAGATTTATAGGAAATATAGGTCTTGTAGTAAGAGAATACAAAATAACAAATAAAAAATTAGAATCATTTTATGGATTAAAAATAGCACATTTTTCTGATTTACATTATGGAATGAGTGTAAATGAAAAAAAGTTAAATATTATTGTAAATAAAATAAATATGACAAAACCTGATATTGTAGTATTTACTGGTGACTTAATTGATAAAAATATAAAAATTACAGATGAAATATTTGAATTACTAGTATCAAAATTATCAAAAATAAATTCTAAGTACGGTAAATACTATGTATCTGGAAATCACGATAAAAATAATAAATCATATAATACAATTATGACTGAGAGTGGATTTCAAAATTTAAATGAATCATATGATGTTACATATTTAAATAATTCAAAAATGTTTATTGGAGGTATAGACACAAACAATACTTTAAATGAAAAAACAATAGAAACTCTAAATCTAGAAAATTATGATTATAAAATCATGTTAAGTCACTACCCTGATAATGCAGATTACCTATTAAAATATAATGTAGACTTAATATTAAGTGGACATTCACATAATGGTCAAGTAAGACTACCAGTTATAGGAAAAATAATAACACCAAATTATGCTAAAAAATATTACGATCCATATTATAAAATAAATGATACTTTATTATATATATCAGGAGGAATTGGAAATAGTACTATGAATTTTAGACTATTTAATAAACCTTCATTCAATTTATATAGATTAGTTAATAAGTAATTTACATTAAAAATTATACATGTTATAATTAATTTGAGGTGAAAACATGGATAATTTAAAAAAAATATTAGAGAATAAATTATTAAGAACTTTATTAATAGCAATCATTGCAATAATTATAGTTATAATTATTATATTATTTTTAGTAAGTAATGTTGCTTCTACAATAAATGAAAATAATTTAACAGAAGCTGCTAAAAAATACTATGCAAAATATAATAATTATTTACCAAAAGAAAATTATAATACAGTAACAGTAAATTTAAACACACTAATTAGTGAAGGATATTTAAAAAGAGACATGAAAGGTGCAGAATGTCCATCATATGTTAGTGTAACAAATATGAATGGAAATTATGAATATACGCCTTCTATAATGTGTGAAGAAAATCAAAATGAAACATTAGTAAGTAAAATATCATCTAGCATAGTAGCATCAGGTGATGGTTTATACAATGTTAATGGAAAATATATATTTAGAGGTGAAAATCCAAATAATTATATTCAATTTGCTGGTGAATTATGGAGAATAATTGGATTAGATGAATTTAATAATATTAAAATCATCAAAATAAAAAGTGAACATAATTTATGGGATGATAGATATAATAGCGAATACGATGAAAAATTTGGAATAAATGATTTTGAAGTTAGCAGATTAAAAGATTATTTAGATACCTATTTTGAAAAAAATAATAAAATATATGGAGCAAAACAAATATCAAAAATTACTAAACATAGTGTATGTATAGGAAAAGCATCTTTAGAAAATGGAAGTTATAATATATGTGATAATGTTTTAGACAATCAATTATTATCAATAATAACAATAGATGATTATATTAATTCAAGTTTAGATGCATCATGTAGTCATGAAAACTCAATAAATTGTCAAAATTATAATTACTTAAATTTAAGTGGTTGGACAATAACAGCAGATGAAAATGAAAGTTATATGGTTTACTATATTGATTCTGATGAAGGAATTAACAAAGGACGTGCTTATGTTCTAAAAGCAATAAGACCAGTTGTAACATTAAATAATAATATAATATATTTATCAGGAAATGGTACAAAAGAAAATCCATATTTAATACGATAAAAAAAGACTTTAAAAAAGTCTTTTTTTATCTTTTAACTTTTATATTAGAAATTTCATTATATCTATTAATAAAGAAATCATCAGTCATTCCAGCTATATAATCAATAATCTTTCTATTATTACTTGTATTATTTAAATAACTTTCGCTCATTCCATTTAAAAATACTGTATATATATCATTAGAAAAAACATTATTATCTATTACGTTTTGATAATGTTTAAAAAGTGTTTCATACATTTCTTTATAATATTGAACTTCTTTTCTAGCATTAATAACATTATAAATTCTTTTATAATTAAACTCTATTAATTTTTGTAAAGCATTAAATACATTGCTAGATAATTTAATATAAGGTTTATTATAACTATTACTGATTATATCTAAAACCAATGTATTTACTATTTTAGAATTTGTATTTCCTAATACTGAAGAAATATCTTCGGGTATGTCATCTCTAGATATAACTCCCATTCTTATTGCATCTTCAATATCTTTCCCTGAATATCCAACGATATCAGAAATTCTAACAACACATCCTTCTAATGTCATAGGTCTTATTCTTTTTGATACATTAATATCACAATAGCATTCACTATATTCCCTAAAAAAATCTTCTTTGGTTTTTAAAACAGGTTCATATTTTTCACATACAAATTCTCCATTATGACATAATATAGCATCTAATACTTGAACAGAAATATTTCTACCATGACCATTATTTTCTAAATTCATAAGTGTCCTTACACTTTGAACATTATGAGAAAATACCCCTTCTCCACATTCAATACTTAAATTATTTAAGGCTTTTTCTCCACAATGTCCAAATGGCGGATGTCCCAAATCATACCCTAAAGCAGCCGCTTCTATTAAATCCTCATTTAATCCCAATGCTCTTCCAATAGTTCTAGCAATCTTACTAACATATTGAACATGAGTAATTCTTTTACTAACATTATCATTTTCGGTAAAAGTAAAAACTTGTGTTTTATCAACATATCTTGTAAAAGATAAAGAATAAATAATTCTATCAGCATCATGAAAAAATCTAGTTCTAATATCATCTTTTTCATCAAATAGCATTAATGCATCACTATCTTTACAAGCAAAATCACACAAATTCTTATTTTTCATTCTTAAATAAACATCATTTTCTATCATAAAACCACCCTATTTTTTTTCAACTATATATAATCTATCATTATCCTTAATTAAAACAATTGTACCTTCATCATCATATCCTAAATCCTTTTCATAATTCCATTTTAAATTAACCAGATAAGCATCATATGAAACATTATCTATTTCATATGTACTACTTTCTACTTTATCACATGTAATATTTGAAACAGTTGGAAATTCAACATCACTATTTATATATTTATATATAGTATTTTTAGCATTTAAAATAAAATTTTCTTTTAATTCATCCTTTAAATATTGAATACCACCAATATCATTATTTAAGTTTTTATTAGAAAGAGTATAAAAATCAATTATAAAAAGTTTAGAAATAATTGTAGCATATTTTTCATAGTCAATATTTTCACTTTCAAATACTTCTTTTAAGTCATTAAAATAAGATTTATATAAGTCAGAATCTCTACTTAAAAGTACATATGAATCAACCTTATCTGTTACGTCATAAGAAACATTATTTTTTTTACTAAAAAAAAGCAAAAATACATAAACTAAAACAATAATTATAATAATTAACATAAGTATCTTTAAAATCCTGCTTATTAAATTTAACTTTTTCATATAATCACCACTATTAATATAATAACATTAATAAAAAAAAACATAAAGAATTAATTAATTTTTTGTTAAATAAATTGTAAATAATAATATTTAATATATAAAAAAATAGTAAAAATAAATTTTACTATTTAATCATTATTTAAATTATTTTTATAAACATTAGCATTCATAACAAGACCTATTACAAATATATACGAAAGTAAATAAACCCATATAAGTAAAATTATTATATTAGATATACTTCCATAAAATAAATCATAATGAGCAATATTTCCCACCCAATATGAATATATTTGAGTAGTTAACATCCATATTAAAGTAGTAAATAAAGATCCATTGGTTACGGATTTGCTTTTAATATCAACATTTGGTGCTATAGTATATATTATTTTTAAATTAAAATAAATTAAAAGAAAAGATAGTGGATATTTTAATAAATAATATATAAACATTATTTCATTCGTTATATTACTAAATACCTTTAAATTTGCAATAAACTTTATTAAAAAATCTCCAAATGCAGGAACAATTAACATAAACAAAATTAATATAATTAATAAAATCGTCATAATAAATGATTTAATTCTTTTTGATAAATTATTTTGAGGCTTTAACTCATATATTATATCTGATGCGGTAATAATTGAATAAGATCCAGTTGAAGCTAACCAAAATGCACCTAATAAGAAAAATAAGATGCTTAAATCAAATCCCCTACCATTTATAAGAGGTAATAACAATTCACTTACTGCACTAGGAAACGAATCTGATATAAAATTAGCTATACTATCTAAAGATATAGATAAAGTAGCAGATATTACTGCAATTAATGCTATAGCAGGTATAATAGTAAGAACAAATGAGAAAGCCAGCTGTCCAGGTAAAATTGACATTACTGGCTTTTTTATTATCTTTATAATTGAATTTATATTTTTTTTAAATTTAATTATCATTTACTCTTATTTTTACTATCTTTATTATTTTTTATATCTAAAACTGCATCATTTATTGCATCTTCAATTAATTTTGCATCATTTAAAATCATACTATAACCTAAAGTAGCACCCTTTTCATGAGGAAGATCTTTCATTAATTTGTAAATCTTTCTCATATATAATACAACCTGATCTTCATTATAACCAACCATATATATCATAAACTCATTACCATCAGTTCTAATAATATCTGTATTTTTCAACTGATTATTAATTAAAATATTTGCAGCAGCCTTTATTATTACATCACCTTCTTGATAACCATACTCATTATTAATTTCTTTTAAATCATTTAAATCAACAACAATTATAGATTGAGGATATACTTTATTATCATCCCATTTATCTAAATTATAATTTAAATAATTTCTGTTTTTTAACGATGTTAATGGATCAATATACTTAGCTTTTTCTTCATTTATTTTTACTTTTTTTTCATTCTTTTTTCTAAATAGAAATATAAAAATCACAACTATAAAAGCAAATATTGCATAATAAAACCACGAAATATTTTCAAATACATTATCAGTTAGTAATTTGCTCATCCCTCTATTACTAAATTCTTTATGATTAATATTAGTTAAATAATATTGAAATACTTCTGTAAAAGTATTATTTACATTATCTCTTTTTACAAGAAAATTATAATTTAAATCTAATGTACCGTCATAAACTATATAATAATTTTTTAATTTAGTATTTTTATAATAATTATATGTATTTAAATCTAAAAGTACAAGAGCACTATTATCTTTTAATAAATTATCTATTTTAGAAAAAGTTTTAACTGTCGCCTTTGTATTATTATTAATATAGCTTGTTAATTCAATATCTTTTAATGAATATAATTGTTTATCATTTAAAGATGCCCATGAATCAATTGTTACATTATTACTTATATGACTTAAAATTACGTAAGAACTATTATATACATTAATTGTTTCATTACTACTTGATGAATCAAATCCATAATAATTAAATATAATATCTACTTTTCCTTCATCAAATGCTTTTTTTAATTCATCTACAGACTTATATTTTTTTAATTGAAACTCTACTTTAGAAAAACTTTCAAATCCATTTAAAAACTCTAAATTTAATCCTTTACTATTAGAAATATCATATGGAGCATTTTCCACATATCCATATATGTATTTTTTTCCTAAAAAAGAAGTTTTAGTTTTCTCATCAACATTATTTACTTGATAATAAAATTCATTCATATTAGATAAAAACAATTTACTAAAATTATTTTTAAACCATTTATTATATAATTTATTAAATATACTGTTTAATTTACTATCATTATTATCACTTAAAGAAAAAACATACTTATTTGATAAATTTGATAAATTATTTACAATATAATAATTATTACTTTCAATTTCTTTTAAATACCTATTTTTAGGAACAACTATGTAATTAACTTCATTTTCATCAAATGCATTAAATAACTGAACATCATCCTCATAATTGGTAAAAGTTAAATTATTCCCATAAGATAAATATTCACTAATACTTGTTAAATTTGAAGTAAGAACTCCAATTTTATAATTACTTAAATTAGAAATATTTTGTATTTTTTTATTATCTTTACTTAAAATAACAAAATTATCTTCGTAAAATAATAAATCATTTCTTCCAATATCATCTAATTCATTAATAATTTTAAATAAATAGTTTGATGAAGGAAGACTTGAATCCATTGAATATGATACTTTATTTAAAGATAATCCTGTTTCTGCTTCAAAATAATTTAAATATGACAAAAATATATCATTTTCATCTGAAGAAAATACTGGAAGATCATTCATAATATATACATCTATCATACTTTCTTTATTATCTTCAATCCATTTTTTTTCAGACAAAGTTAATTCTGTTTTACTATTACTTGATTTTATAAATAAGAAAATCAAAAATAATATTATTAATACTGCAGTCCCAATGATGACTAACAATTTCTTATTGTTTTTCTTCATTTTCTTCTACCTCACTTACTATAACATCATGACTATATGATAATTCTTCATTTTTCTTATTTTTGTATCCTATTAGATTATAATTAGCATCTTCATTTTTAATAAAAAATTGAAAATCATAAAATTCTATTTCTTCTTTTGAAAACTTATTTACAATTAAAGAACATTTTTCTTTCATAATATCTATAGTATTTTCTTTATTTCCAATTTTAATACTTATATTTATTATTTTACCTTGAATATCAATTGAAGCAGAAGAAACATCTTCATTATCTTTTATAAATTTTATAATTTCATCCTTTTTATCATCTGAAATAACTACATTTTCTATTCCATCAAGTCTTGACCCATAAACAGTATTTAAATCAGACGGATTCATATATTTATAAAATGTTATAAATAAAAACAAACAAAACAAAAATAATATAGCTAGTACAATATAAATTTTATATTTTGATATAAATTTTAAAACTTCTTTCATTTAATCACTCCTACTTATTTTATATTATACTATAAAATAATAATATATTCAAATATTATATTTTTTATCTAAAAAATATAATATCCACACACTTAATTTTATCTTTAAATATGGTTTAATAATATTATAATTAAATTTAAAATTAAAAATATTTAATAAAAAAGTTAGCATTAAAATGCTAACTTTAATTTTATTTTTTTACTGCTGGAACCTGTTGAGTTATACAATGAATATTTCCACCACCAAGTAATATTTCACGAGCATAAATAGGAATTATTGCACGGTCAGGATATAATGATTTAAGTAATTCTATTGCTTTTTGATCATTAGGATCATTAAATACTGGCAACGCTACAAAGCCATTTCCTGTATAATAGTTAGCATAACTAGCTGCTAATCTATCTCCCTCTTGTCTTGGAAGTGTTCCATCAATCGCATCTACTCCCATACTTTCTTGTTTAGTAATTAATACTGGATTTGGGCAATATAATTTATGAATTTCAAGCTTTCTCCCTTTAGCATCAGTTTCATTACTTAAATAATCATAAGCAGCTTTACTAATAGCATATTGAGGATCATTTTCATCATCTGTCCAAGCAAGAACTACAACTCCTGGTTTAACAAAATTACAGATGTTATCTACATGACCGTTAGTTTCATCATTATAAATTCCCTTTGGAATCCATAATACTTTTTGAACATTTAATGTTTCACACAATACCTTTTCTATTTCTTCTTTTGTTAAATGACTGTTACGCCCTTCTGACAATAAACATTCTTCAGTTGTAATTAAAGTTCCTTCACCATCAACATGAATAGAACCACCTTCTAAAACAAAATCATCCAAACGGTATCTATCAACTTGCTCTAATTCTGCCATTTTCATTGCAATTTTATCATCCTGATCCCATGGAAAATACAATCCATCAACTAATCCACCCCACGCATTAAATTTCCAATCAATTGCACGCATATTTCCTTTATCATCCACTACAAAAGTTGCACCACAATCTCTAGCCCATGAATCATCATTACTCATTTCAACAACTTTTACATAGTCAGCTAACATATTTCTAGCATTATCATATTGATTTCTTGAAACAATCATGGTAACAGGTTCATATTTACCAATTGTATTTGCAACTTGAGTAAATACATGTTGTGCTGGTTTACCTCCTAAACGCCAATTGTCTGGTCTTTCTGGCCAAATAATATATGTTCCAGAATGACGTTCAAATTCACCTGGCATTCTAAATCCATCTTGAGATGGAATACTATTTAATTTTTTCATAATATATCCTTTCTTTTATATTAATAATGATTGCAAATATTTAATAAATGCAATCATTATTATATTTACGCTTTTACTTTTGATACAAGTATTTCTTGAACTATAAACGAAATAACAACACCTATAATTAAAGGTAAATTATCCTTTATATAAATAGCTGAGAAATCTCCAAACATAGTAAATATTACACCTAAAATAAGTAATATTAATGGAATATATGTTACTAAGTTAATTATAAATTTACCACCTGGGACCTTATATACACGCTCAGTTTTATCAACCTTTCTTAATTTTAAGAAAGCTAGAAATAGTGGAATATAACTAATTAATAATGTAACTAAACTTAAACTAAAGAATGTCCAAAATAAATTAGATGCAGATTCACTTATAACTCCTAATATAATTCCAATAATAACAATAATACTTGCAACAATACCATTTATTATTGAAGATTTATATGGAACCCCTTCTTCATTTGTTTTAGCAAATGCTTTTGGAAAACTTCCATCTTCAGCAGCATATTTAGCAATACTATTTATACCAAATGACCAAGAAGTAATATTTGCAACCATAGTATAAATGAACATTAGACCTACTATGATTACAACAAATCTAATAACTGTTTCACTAACTCCTAATGTTGCTAATAATATAGCAAATGCATCAGTAATACCTGCAGCTTCTGCTTCAGCAGTTGACATAGCAATATTAATTCCTGTTGCAGGTAATATATAGAATAATGCCATTAAAGCACCACCTATTATTAATGCTCTTGGAATTTCTTTTTTAGGATTTTCCATATCATTTGTAAATGTAGCAACAACTTCAAATCCTAAGAAATTAAATATAATTACTGATAAGAATGAAAGGCCTGCTAAATCCATAGTTGGTAATAAATCACTAACTGATTGAATTGGATTTGCACTTTCTCCAGTTTTAACAAAAACATAAATACCTAAAACACCCAAAGCAAGCATAAAAATTATTTTAAATGCTGTTCCAAAGTTAACAAGTACCTTACTCTCTCCTATACGTTTAGAACCAAGGAAAGAAACTAACCAAGTATACCCTAACTGTAAAACCAATAACCATAATACACTTAATTCTATTTCAAATATACCCGCAATAACATCCGTAACTGCAACTGCCAAAGATGCAATCCATAATGGAAAATTAATCCAATAATTCCATGCAACTCTTCCAGCCCATTTTTTTCCGAATGCTTTTTTTACCCAATCATACATACCGCCTTCGCTTTCAAAAGTACTTCCAAGTTCAGCAGTAATCAATCCATAAGGTAAACAAAACGCAATTATAAGGAAAATCCACCAAAAATATTGTGAGTTTCCTATTGCTGCTGTTGGTGCAACACTTTCAGCTACTAATGTAATACATACAGTAGCAAGTATAGCATCAACTAATTTAAATTTTTTCTTTTTAGCCATAAAATTTAACTCCTTTTATTTTAAGCCTAAAGCTTTTTCGCACACATCATATGCTTCATCACGTTTTCCCATAAAGTAAACTAATAAAGCTCTTATTGAAGTTAAACGATTTTCTGCTTCATCAAATGCTATCGAACGATTAGAATCCATTACTTCATCTGTAACTTCTTCTCCTCTTGATGCTGGTAAACAATGCATAAATTTTGCATTTGCACCTGCTTTGTTCATCATTTCCATATCTACTTGATATTTTGGATAGAATATACCCATTCTTTCTTCTTCAGAAAGTTCTGCTTCATATAATCCATACCATACATCAGTATAAACAAAATCAGCTCCAACAACAGATTCTTCATCATCAGTAACTAAGAAACTTCCACCACTTACTTCACAATTTTTTCTAGCAATTTCTTGGAAATGTTCATTTAATTGAAAACCTTTTGGTCCAAAATGAACAAAATGTCCACCCATTTTTGTGACAATCATCATAAGTGAAGCACAAACTTGAGTTGCATCTCCAACAAATACGACTTTACAATCTTCAAATCTTTTACCTTCTGGTAAATGTTCTAACATAGTAGTCAAATCTCCCAATTCTTGAGTAGGATGATTATAATCACTCATACCATTAATTACAGGAACATTTGAATGTTTTCCTAAATTAACAATAGTTTCATGTTTTTGAACTCTTGCCATAATTATATCAACTAAGCGAGACAAAACCTGAGCAGTATCATAATAAGATTCATGCTTACCAAGTTGAATTTGACCAGGTGCTAAATATTGAGCATGTCCACCTAAAGATGTCATTGCAGTTTCAAAAGAAACACGAGTTCTTGTCGATGCTTGTTCAAAAATCATCCCAAGAGATTTGTGATATAAAAGATTTAAAGAATGACCAGCTTTTAATGTTTTTTTCATTAAAATACCTAAATTAGCCATATCTAATAATTCCTCTTTTGTAAAATCACTTGTGTCAATAAAGTTCTTCATCATATCTTACCTCCTTATTATTATAATATCACATTAATATTATAATAAAAAATATAATTTAAAAAAATATATAAAAATAGTAAAAACTTTACATTTTAAGTAAAATATAAAGAATATTTAAATAAACTAACTACATTCAAATAAAAAAAATCAGAAACAACTGATTTTAAAATAATTTTTCAAATTATAAATATATATTTTTACTTATTGGTTTACAAAGAATCTTTTTTTATTATGCAATAAATAATAATTATTTAATTTTTATAATACCATCTTTTTTAAAAATATTATAATTAAATAATAATATACATAAATTAGATATAACTATAATACCATCTGTAATTGCTCCACTTATACTCATAACACAAATATCATATATAACCCATAATGTATAACTTATAACAGCTCCAAATACAAGTAATTTTTTTCTTTTAGTAAGTGAATATCCATCTATTAAACTTGCAAATATTGGTAAAACATCATAAAATACTTCAAATGTTAATAATCCTCCTATAATTCTTATTGGAATACTTGCTATGTAAATATATTTATCTTTATCTGTTTTATAATATCCAAAATCAAATATTGTTTCAAATGCACAAATAAATAATCCACTATATGCACCTAATAAAAAATAATGTAAACAAAATAATAATGTTCCAATTATTTGAAATACTAATATTTTATTTGTATTCTTTCTATAATAGCTAACCACCAAAAACAGCCACGCTAATATGCCAATCATTTGTATTAAAATAAATTTAAAATCCATAATTACCTTTCTTATTCTACATTATATTTATCCAAATATCATCATAATATTTTTTCCATATCAAATTACCTTATTATCAAATATAAAATCCAAAATAATAATTAATCGACAATTATTTTATAAGCTATAAATTAATTTTTACTAATCACTGTACCTGATAAACCTTTGATAGCATCACTTGCTCTTTCCAAAGACCCAATTATTGCTACTTTTGATGAATCATTTTTTACAAAATCTATACATGCTTCAATTTTAGGTAGCATACTCCCTTTTGCAAATTGATTTTCATTAATATATTTAATTGCATCATCAATTGTTAATTTATCTAAATCCTTTTGATTTGGTTTATTAAAATTGATACTAACCTTATCAACCGCAGTTAATATAAGAAGCATATCAGCATCTATTTCACTTGCTAAAAGTGCAGCAGATCTGTCTTTATCAATTACAGCAGCAACACCTTCCAATAATTTAATTGAATCATTTTTAACAACAGGAATTCCACCTCCACCAACAGCAATAACTATATTATCATTATCAATTAATTGTCTTATTATATTCTTCTCTATTATATCAATTGGTTTTGGTGATGGAACTACTCTTCTATACCCTCGACCAGAATCCTCAACAAAAGTATATCCTTTTTCTTTTTCTATTTCTAAAGCTTCTTCTTTGCTATAAAATCTTCCAATCGGTTTTGTAGGATTATTAAATGCTTCATCTTTTATATCTACCAATACTTGCGTTATAAGTGTTGCACATCCTTTTTTAATTTTTTGTCTTTCTAATTCATCTTGAATACATTGTTGTAATTGATATCCAATATAACCTTGACTCATACTTCCACATTCAGCAAAAGGCATAATAGGTGTTTGAACTTCTCCATTGGATGAATAATCCATAGCAAGTAGTATTTGTCCAACTTGAGGCCCATTACCATGTGTTAAAACTATTTTATTACCTTCCTTAACTAAATTAACTATTATCTTTGCAACATTTTCTAAAAGATTTAATTGTTCAACAGGCGTAATACCTAAAGCATTTCCCCCTAATGCTATAACTATTTTTTTATTCATATTAATCAACTCCTTATTTTAATTTAGAACAAAATCCAAATACTATCATACCTATATTATATAATAAATATTCTTAAAATTAAAATATAATATTATTAAAAATATTATATTTTTTATTTAAATTTCAATACTATTTTTATATTTTTCTTCTTCATTAATTATTAAATATTTAGTTGTTAATAACATCCCAGCAATAGAAACAGCATTTTTCAAAGCTTCAATTACTACATATGTAGGATCAATTATTTTACTTATAGATAAATCTTCATAATTATTATTTTTTATATTAAAAATTTTTGAAAAATAAGATTTTTCTATTTCATTAATAATTAACTTATAATCTAAATTAGAATTATCCATAATTTGAATAAATGGTTTTACTATAGATTTATATATTACTGCATCCCCATTGTTTTCTATTTTCAAATTATTTAATACTTTATAAAATATTAATCCTTCTCCAATAACAACTCCTTTTTTTGCCGTTTCAACCGCATTAATACAATCTTCAAAACGCATTTT
>CALVIA010000015.1 GCA_944329255.1 uncultured Bacilli bacterium | reverse complement strand
CATTAAGTGGTGTTCTTATTTCATGTGACATACTTGATAGAAAATCACTTTTTGCTCTATTTGCTTTTTCTGCTTGATTTTTAGCATATGTTATTTCTTCTAATAACTTTACATCTGGATTTTCTATTGTAAAGTACATAAATACTGTTATAAAAGATGCTAATGTAGTAACCAATAAATATTCTGGATGATTCAACTGTATAAATATAACTGGGATAGCTATAATTATAAATGCAACAATTGGTGCTATTTTTGTTTTTTTAAGAGTATTATAATTTTTAATTATTATTAATATCCAAATTAAAATATTTATTCCAACTATTGTATATACAAAGTCACAACATAGTCCGTATACATATATTTGATTTCCATTATTATAATATTTAAATGGTAATATAAATAAAAACAATGTTATTAATGTATATAATATTGGAAATATTTTTTTCTTAATTAATATATCTTTTAAATTTATAAATGTATCTTTACTTTTTGATATAGAATATAAATATAATGTTATTAATCCAGTAAATGTTATTAAAAATAATAAATATATTTTAACAATAAACCATCTTAACAAATTAGTTTCTGATAAATTTAAATTAGCATAAATACCTACTAAATCTAGTATAATTCCAATAATTGTTACAAATATTTGGACAGAAAAAATTGATGTTTCTATATTTTTAATATTTCTTTTTCTTAAAAATAAAATTGTTATTAAAAGATTATATGTTAAACTTAAAATAAGTAGCGGAACACTTATATGCATATTAACACCTCACTAAAAAAGACAGGATTTTATCCTATCTAATTATAATATATTTTACTAGATTTTAAAAGTGTTTTTTTAGAATTCTTATCAACCTTATATAGTTCACTAACACTTTTGTTTTCATCTAATTGTATTTGTTGAATATTAATATATTCATCGTATATTTGTTCTTTTGTTTTACCACTTACTGTAATTGGTTTTCCAAAATTTAATATAACTCTTTTTTTATTATTTTCATCTTTAAACCAATATGTAGTTATAGGTAAAATTGATGCATTTGTTTTAATAGCCATTAAAATAAATGCTGGATCAAAGTATCCAAAATCCTGATTTTCTGGTCTTGATGTTGTTCCTTCTGGAAAAATACCTATTTTTTTATTTATTTGCAAATATCCAACCATATCTCTTATTGATGAAAAGTTATTTGCATTAGGATTATCCTTTTTTCTTTCTATAGGAATATATTCTAATTTTTTGAATGTTTGCGCAGTTAAATTGCATAAAAATGGATCTTTACTATTATTAAATATACTATCTTTTCCTTCAAAAAATCTAAGTAATGCAGCCCAGTGAATATGTTTATTAACTATAGAATTTATAACTAATGGATCTAAAGTACTTCTATGATTAGGAGCGTATATATATGGTTTATCATCATCAGATATTATATTTTCACCATTTAATATAATAGGTTCAAAGTATTTTAATATTACATTTTTAACACATGAAATCTTATCATAAAATAAATCAGATTTAGCAGATTTTCTAAAATATTTAAAATTCTTTTTCCCCAATACTTCATTAGTACCATTTAATACATCATCATATGAATAACAATTAGATTTATAAACACTATTTTGATTAACTATTTCCGTATTATGGCAGCCTTCAACACAAACACATTTAATCCCATTATTTTTTAAACATTCAATTATCTCGGGTTTATCTTCAAATACAATATCTGGTTTTGATTCAATAATATTTTTTACTTTATCTTTATCACTTTTATAAAAATGATATTTTTCTTTACTCAAATGAATCCCATTTAATAAATACTGTAATCTAGTTAACCCTCTAGCAATCCTTCCTACTGCATTATTATCAGTAGTTTTATCTCTTGATGTATGAATTTCCACATCGTGTCCTTCTTTAATCATTTCTTTAACATATTGACATAAACCTAATCTAAATTTATAAAACAAAGAGTATTTTAAATATCTTGGATGGATCCAAAATTCATCTAATGCTTTTTTTGTATATTTTTTTGCCTCTTTATTAGAACAATTATAATAATTAGCAAAAAATGTATCCATATCAAAAATATCTTGTATTTCTAAACTATTTGGTGAAACTATTTCCATAGAATATTTATTTATAAAATATGGAATTGCCTCAGTTTGAATAAAATTATTAAAGTCTGTCATAGTACCATCAGTATCTAAAATTATTTTCATAATATTCCCCCATAAATTAAGTTTGCTTTATATTAACATAGTAATATAAAGTTGTCAAATTTATCAATATAGTTAAAGAACTATATATTGTTTTTTAACTACATTTACTTAATAATTCCTGTAATTTATTTTTTTCTAATTGTAATTTTTCCTTTTCTTGTTCTACTAAATTTTTAGGTGCTTTATTAATATAACCTTCATTAGATAAAAGTTTTTCTCTTCTTTCTATATTTGATTTTAAAGTATCAATTTCTTTTTTTATTAATTCTAAATCTTCTTCTTTTTCAAAATATATAGTTATACTGTAATCATAAAGATTTACGTCATATTTTGTCATTTTAATTTCTTCATGTGTTAATCTTTTTTCTAATTTTAATACCTTACATATAATTTCATAATTATTATTATTATTTATTTTTACTAAAGAAGTTTTTGGAATGTTATTTTCATTACAAATATTTCTGAATTTTTTTATAAATTCAATTGATTTAGTAATTATTTCATATTCCTTTTCATATATTTTTGATTTGTCATATTTAGGATAATTACTAATCATTATTGACTTGGAGTCTTTAAATGGCAATTTTTGATAAATTTCTTCTGTTACATATGGCATAAATGGATGTAACATTTTTAATATTCCATTTAATACGTAATATAAAGTGCTTTTTGTAGATATACTTTCATTTGTAAATTTGCTCATTTCTATATAATTATCACAAAAATCATCCCATATAAATGTATAAAGTGTACTACCTACATTATTAAATTCATATTTATTCATAAATTTTATAACTTGTTTTACTACATTTTGATATTTAGTTAATATCCATTTATCATGTTCATTTAAATTATCAAAATTGCATTCCTTTAAATCACTAATATTCATAAGACAAAATCTAGAAGCATTCCATAACTTATTTATAAAATTCCATGTTGATTTAACTTTTTCCTCATCATATCTTAAGTCTTGTCCATTTGCTGTTGATGTAGATAAAAAGTATCTAAGACTATCACATCCATATTTTTCTATTACATCCATTGGATCAACACCATTTCCCAATGATTTAGACATTTTTCTACCATCTTTATCTCTAATTAGTCCATGTATAAGACATTCCTTAAATGGAACTTTATTTAAAAAATGTAAACCTTGAAATGTCATACGATTAACCCAAAATGGTATTATATCATAGCCAGTTACTAATATATTATTTGGATAATGTCTTCTTAATAAGTCCGTATTGTCTGGCCACCCTAATGTTGAAAATGGCCACAATGCACTTGAAAACCATGTATCTAAAACATCTTCATCTTGAGTCCATCCATCTTCTTTAGGAGGCTCTTTTCCAACGTAAATTTTATCACCTTTATACCATGCAGGTATTCTATGCCCCCACCATAATTGTCTACTAATACACCAATCATATGTTATTTCCATCCAATGATTCATTATCTTTTCAAATCTTGAAGGTATGAAATTAACTTTTTTGTTTTTATTTTTTTGATTTTCCAAAACTTTATCTGCAAGAGGTCTCATTTTTACAAACCATTGTTTAGATAAATAAGGTTCTATCATAACATCTGTTCTTTCGGAATGTCCAACTGAATGTGTAATTTCTTCAACTCTTATTAATAAATTTAATTTATCTAATTCTTCTACAATTTTATTTCTTGCTTCAAATCTATCTAATCCATTATAATGTAATGCATTTTCATTCATTGTTCCATTAGGATTTATACATTTAATTCTTTCTAAATTATGTCTGTTTCCTACTTCAAAATCATTAGGGTCATGTGCAGGTGTTATCTTAACTACCCCTGTTCCAAAATCCATATCTGCATGTTCATCTCCAATAATTGGTATTAATTTATTAACTATTGGAAGTATAACATTTTTTCCTATTAATTTATTATATCTTTCGTCTTTGGGATTAACTGCAACAGCTGTATCTCCAAAAAGAGTTTCAGGTCTTGTTGTTGCCACTTCTAAATACTCTTTACTATTTTCTATCATATATTTTATATGGTAGAATGCTCCTTTTACATCTTTATATATAACTTCTTCATTTGAAAGAGCAGTCATTGCAAGAGGATCCCAATTTATTATTTTTTCTCCTCTATATATTAATCCTTCATTGTAAAGTGTAATAAAAACGTTTTGAACTGCATTTGATAAGCCTTCATCTAAGGTAAACCTTTCGTGATAATAATCTAGACTAAGTCCTAACTTTGCCCATTGTGAATGAATATTTTCTCCATATTCTTTTTTCCAATCCCATGCATATTTCAACCATTCTTCTCTACTTATATTTCTTGGATTAATTCCCATTTCTTTTAACTTTTTATCCACTTTTGCTTGAGTTGCAATTCCAGCATGATCCATTCCAGGAACCCATAGTGCATCATATCCACACATTCTTTTATACCTAATTATTATATCTTGTATTGTCGTATCCCATGCATGTCCTAAATGTAATTTTCCAGTTACATTTGGTGGTGGTATAACTATTGTAAAAGGCTCCTTAGTTAAATCTCCTGATTTAAAATAATCATTTTTAAGCCATGTTTCGTATTTCCCTTCTTCAACTTCTTTATGAGAATATTTTGGTTCTAACATATTAACACATCCTTTCTACATAATCATTTGCAATATCAACATATTTTTTAAATATATCTTTATGATTTAATAGATTATACATTCTATTTACATAATTTTTTTCTTTAATGACTCTATATGAATATTTAAAATTTAAATCAAATACAAATGCAAATCTAACTAACACTAAATCATTTTTATTCTTTGTTTTTTTAATATTTATTGGTTTATTTAATTTAAATTCATCACGCACCTCATCGGATATATCATCATTAGTATCTTTTATTTTTATAAAATCTTTATTAATTACTTCATTGAGTATATCTAATTTATCTGCATCTCTAATTATTTTAATATGTAATAATTCTTTTTCATTACATTCATCTAATATTTCATACTTGTTATGATTATATATTGATTTTTTTATAATCAAATCATATTCATTAGTTTTAATAAATTTCCTTATTAAATTATCATCAAATAATATTTTACACGCATAATTGGCATGATCAATACTTTTTGAATCATTAAAAGTTTTATATTTTTTTGCTTGTTCAAACCTTCCTAAATCGTGAAGTAAAGCAATAATGTATGCAAGATTTGTATCTTCCTTATTTAAATTCATGCTTTTACAAATATTTAAACTATTTTCACATACTCTAAATGTATGATTGTATTTTGTATCTATCATTTCATTATTAGTATCATATTTTTTTACAAATTCATTAAATTTTTTTTTTGCTTCATTTATATCAATCATTTTACCTCCAATAAAAAAATCTATGTCTAAGGGTTCATAAGAACGGTACCACCTTAGTTCATAGATTCTATGCACTCAACCTTTAACGCAGGAAACGCTATTACTTACTAAACTCAGTAATAATACTCACAAGCTACATTTTATTAAAATTTTTATTAGTTTACACCTTACACTAACTCTCTTTAAAAAACTTTATAAAACCTCTTGATCAACGCAGTTAATTGTATTATAACATAATTTATATAAATGTAAATACATAAAAATACATAATATTTTAAACATTTTGTATTATAAATTAGATACTATTAATTCAGTTTTATAAACTTTATCTATAATTTTTTTTGCATTTTTACAATTTTCTAGTTCCACCTCTTTGAATATTAAAATATCTGGAATTGAAATAAAACAATAAAGCAATTTTTTTTCTTCTTCTAATAAACTGTATCTTTCTTCATAATAATTAAATAATTCCTTAAAATCAAAAATATTTGCATATTTATAATAAAAATTATATATGTCATATATTGGAATTCCTAATTTAGTTTTATCCCAATTAATAAGATATAAATCTTTATTTCTTATAACATGATTTATATCTATATTATTATATAAAACTACTACTCTTTTTTTTGCACTATTTTTTACAAAATCATACCATTCATTAATTAATTTATTAGAATAATTTAAAGATTCAAATATTTTTGATATATTTCTTAAAATTAAATATTCAGATGGACTAGGATAAATTTGCGTTTCAACTTTATCTAGAAAGTTTAAATAAAAATTATATGTATTATTTATTTTATATAATGTGTCTTCATATATTTTTTTATATTCATCAATATCCATTTCTTTATAAAATGTTGTTTTATTATGTAAAAGTGCAAGAAGATTCATCATATCATAAGCTTTCTGTTCTATAGGACAATTAATATCTTCTATATATTCATATACATTATAATTTTTATTATCAATTATTATTTTTGGATAATAATTATAATTTCTTGATTCTAAATATTCATAAATTTCTTTTACATTATTACAATTTTTTTCTTTAATTGCAACTTTTTCATCATCTATTGTTGCAATTAAACATCTTCCTTTTTTTATTATATTTCTTACATTTTTATTTTCAAAAAGTTCTTTTACTATTTTCATTTTTTGTATGTTGGAACAATTAACTTATCCCCTAATTTTATAACATTTATTTCATTATAATTGGATAAATCTTCTTTAGATATTTCATATTTTGAACATATCGATTCGACTGTATCATCATCTCTAACAATATGTACTTTATAAGTTACATATGTTTCTTTAGATTCATCATATGTTTGAAAAATAGGAATTGAATTATTGTCAGAAACAACATCAACTTTTTTTTCTTCATCTTCATAAAATAAATCTTCAATACTTTCTTTTTCTATAAATCTGTCTTCATTTTCAACAACTTTTTTTTCTTCATTTTTTTGTTCAATTATTTCTGTTAAAGTAGATTCCTTATACTCAAGATTATCTATTAATAAATCAATATTTAATTTTACTTTATTATCATCAATTTCATAATAAAAATCATCAATATCAATTTTTGTATTTTCAATTAAATATTTTTCATCTAAATCAATATCAAAAGGTATTGTACTTTCAAACTTTAAAACATTAACACTTATATCATTTTCTTTATATTCTAAATATAAAGAAAATGTTCCATTAATAGTATTATCTTTTTTACTTATAATATTTTTATCCAAAGATATACTTGTAATTTCGTCAACATTTGTATCAAAAGTTATAGTTTTTGTAAATGGTACTATTTGTTTCATAATTTCCTCTCTTTCATTAATTAATATGTACATAAATAATTAATTATGAACATTATTTAATAAATAATTTAATGCATCATCAAATGTGTTTACCTCTACAATTTCTATATTTAATTTATTTTTATTTTTAGTAACTAAAGCTTCATTATAATTTTCTTTTGGGACAAAAAAAATATCCGCTTTATTTTTTGCCGCACCAATTAATTTATAACTCACTCCTGATATATCACCAATATTTCCTTTTATATCTATAGTCCCTGTACCGGCAATTTTTTTACCTCCAGTTAAATCAGTCTTTATTAATTTATCATATATACTTAATGCAATCATAAGTCCACCTGATCCACCTGATTCATTATTTTTAAAATCAAATTTAACATTTTTACAATCATATATTTTAATTACCGAAATTCCTAATTTTCCATTTTCTAATTTAATAAATTTCTTTTCATTCTCATTTACTATAATTTCTATTTCAATACTACTTTCATAATTACCTATAATTTCTTTTATTTGTTCAATCTGTTCTATTTTATAACCATCTATACTTATTATTTTATCCCCTATTTCTAAATTTGTATTAATATTTTCAACATTACTAATATAATAATTAAAATTATTTAAAATATCTTTATTATTATTTTTTTTATTTGCAACATAACAAGCTGTGTTATATGAATTTTTTAATGAAAGAATGCTTTGCTTATTTAAATTTTGAATATTTTCTTCAACATTTTTTTCTTTTTTTATTAATTTACTATTTTTTTCAAATAAACTTTCAATATAATTAAATATTGTTGCATCTTTTTGTAAAACATATGTTAAATTAAGTGTTCCTTTACTTTCGTACTCATTTTCAACTATTATTTTATGATTTAAATTTTTTAAATCTCCCGGTTTTTCTATATAATAAGGTAATTTAAAATTAAATAATACTAATAAAAATATTATTATTAATAATTTTGTTATGTTATTTTTTAAAAATTTTATAATTTTTGAATATAATTTATTAAGCATAAAACACCTCATAATAAGTATAACAAAAAAAGGAAAATAATATGAAAAAAACATTAGTTAATTTAATATTTATTGTATTAGTTTGTACAATAGGAGTTGCTGTTTTATTATATAATAGATACGTTATTGAAAGTGTTAAAATTTCATTTGATATTTGGAAAAACAATATATTTCCATCATTATTCCCTTTTTTAATAATTGGTAATATTATGATAAATATAGGTTTACCTAAATTTATAGGTGAAATTTTAAATCCATTATTTTATAATTTGTTTAAAATAAATAAAAATGGTGCTTTTGTTATAATTTTAAGTATGCTTAGTGGTTTTCCAAGTAGTGCAAAGTATATAAAAGATTTGTTAATTAAAAATGTAATAAATGAAAAAGAAGCTACCAAATTATTAATGTTCACACATTTTTCTAATCCCCTTTTTATATTAGGTGCTTTATCTTTATCTTTTTTAAATAACAATAAAATTGGAATATATATATTAATTTGTCATTATTTAGGTAATTTTTTTATTGGACTTATTTTTAGAAATTATAATTCATCAAAAAAAGATATTTCTAAAATATCTTTAAAAAAATTTATTATTAATTTAAATAATGAAATTAATAATACAAAATTAGGTTATGTTATTTCTAATGCTATAAAAGAAAGCATTAATACATTAATTTTAATATTAGGATCAATTTCTACTTTTTTAATATTAACAACATTATTAAATAATTTTATTATAATTCCAAATAATTTTAAACCTTTATTAAATGGTTTTTTTGAAATGACTCAAGGTCTAAAACAATTAAGCAATTTAGACATAAGTTTAAACTATAAGGCTCTTATTTCAATTGCCATATTGTCTTTTGGGGGACTTTCAGTGCATATGCAAATAATTACTATAATTAGTGATACAAAAATAAAATATTTTCCATATTTAATTTCAAGATTGATACATTCTTTTATATCTTGTTTTATATTTTATATATGGAAAATATTATAAATTTTATTTTACAACAAATGTAAGAGTTGATGGTTTATTGCTTGTCGAATTTAATATATTAGCATCTGCTTGTGTTCTCGCATATCCAACTGTTGCACTAGTTCCTTTAAACATATCACTTTTTTCTGTAACCTTGCTCATATCAAAACTACTTAAATCTAGACTTGTTGCTGCACTATGAGAAAACATACTATTCATTTCTGTTACTTTGCTTGTATCAAAACTACTCATATCTATGCTTGTTGCGGCACTATCTGCAAACATAGCAGTCATATCTGTTACTTTACTTGTATCAAAACTGCTTAAATCTAGACTTGTTGCTGCACTTCCTGCAAACACCCCTAACATTTTCGTTACATTACTTGTATCAAAACTACTTAAATCTAGACTTGTTGCTGCACTTCCGAAAAACATACTGCTCATATCTGTTACTTTGCTTGTATCAAAACTACTTAAATCTATACTTGCTGCTTTAGTATTATTAAACATACTTTTCATATTTGTTACATTGGTTGTATCAAAACTACTTAAATCTAGAGTATCAGCAGGAAGTCCAACAAACATTTCATTCATTTTTTTAACATTACTTGTATCAAAACCACTTAAATCTAAACTTGTTGCTCTACTATTCCAGAACATACCTGCCATATTTATTATATAACTTGTATTGAAACTGCTTAAATCTATACCTGTTGCATTACTTTCCATAAACATCATACTCATTGATACAACAGGGTTACCATTTATATATGTACATACTTCACTTGTTACTGGTGCAGTAGATTGTTTATCTGTTAATGTTACTCCCCATCCATCTGTGCTCATATTAAGCCAACCACTTCCGTTATTTTCTTGCATATACCTATAAGTATATTGTCCATTTACATATTCTGCACCTTGTACTAGTTCCCCATCAAATGTACAATTAACTACATTTTGAACAATTACTTTTCTTCTTAATATATATCCATCAAAATCGTAATGCAAGTAATATGTTCCGGGAGTATCTGTATCTAATTCTTTTTCCCATGTTTTAGTTGGTTCATCTTTATCCCAATTGATATATCCTGGGTCAATAAATTCTTCTCCTTTATTTACATATACAACATATTCTAAATTTTTATTTCCTACTAATTCTACTGACATGTATTCTCTAATTCTTGAGAATGAATATTCATTTTCATTTATAGAAATTACTAACACAACTGAATTATATTTTTTTAAAGTTTTTATATAATTTCTCATTGATACATCAAATGTTTCTATATTATTTCCTTCAAATACTTTATTTAAATCAATTAAATAAATTCCATTTACATCCCAAACTTTTTTTAATTCGGAATAATAATCGCTTTTCAAAATTTCATAATTGGTTAACTCTAAATAAAAACCTTCTATTTCTTGAGTTTTAATATCAAAATTATCAATTGTTTCATAATATTTTTGTATATTTAATAATGCATTAGTTGCTGCTATTGAATTATAATTTTCCGTATCAATAAATCTTAAATAAGTTGATGAAAATAGTTTAAACACTCCAAGTAAAACAACTGTTACTATTGTAATTACAACCATTGTTTCTGACAAGAAAAATCCTTTATTATTCTTTTTTTTCATGTTATCTCTCCATATTATTGATATTATCGTAATTATAGTATATAATAAATATATGATAAATACAATAGTGTGTTTTATTAAAGAATAAATGGAGGGCTTATATGTTAAAAACTTTTGATTTTGAAAAGTTACCCATAGTTGAAGTAGTAAATGAAATTTTATATGATGCTGCTAAAAGAGGTGCTAGTGACATTCATTTTGACCCTGAAGAAGAAGAAATGCATGTTAGAATCAGAATAGATGGTGAATTAATTAACTATACTGTTATACCTAATTCTCTTAAAAAAAATTTAATTACTCGTATTAAAATAATTTCTGGTATGAATATAACAGAAGTAAGACTTCCTCAAGATGGAGCAATTAAACAAACAGTAAAAGATCAAAACCTAGATCTTCGTGTTTCATCTCTTCCCACTAATGAAGGTGAAAAAATAGTTATACGTATTTTAGATTATTCTATGAGTTTAAAAGGAATTGAATATTTAGGTTTCAGTGAAAGAAACTTTAAAAAAATAGAAAAATTAATTAATATTCCTTCTGGAATAATATTAGTTACGGGAGCTACAGGTAGTGGTAAATCTACTACAGTATACTCAATTTTACAGAAATTAAATCGTGTTGAAACAAATCTAATTACCGTTGAAGATCCTATAGAAATGAATATTACTGGTATAAACCAAGTTCAAGTTAATAGTGAAATAGGTCTTGATTTTGCAAGTGTTTTGCGTTCTATTTTAAGACAAGACCCTGATATAATAATGATTGGAGAAATTCGTGATAATGAAACCGCAAGAATAGCTGTTAGAGCATCAATTACAGGTCACTTAGTATTGTCTACAATACATACAAATAACTCATTAAATACTATTGAACGTCTTCTTGATATGGAAGTTGAAAGATATTTACTTGCAAGTGCCCTAGAAGGGATTATTTCACAAAAGTTAGCACGAAAATTATGTGATAAATGTAGGAAAAAAAGAGCTACTACGGATTATGAAAAAGATTTATTTAGAAAAGTCTTTGGAATGGAAGTTAATGAAGTATACGCAGCTGTAGGATGCCCAGAATGTGGAAATGGCTACAAAGGTAGAATTGCCTTACATGAAGTTCTTCTTATTACTCAAGAAATAAGAGATGCAATTGCAAATAATATGCCAAAAGATCATTTGAGAACTCTTGTTTACAATAGTGATGTTAATACTTTACTGCAAGATGGCCTTGAAAAAGTTATTAATGGTTACACAACTTTTGAAGAAGTATTAAAATTAATAGAATTAGACGATGATGTTGATGATGTTAGAATGGGGTCTTATAAATATGATTTAAATAATGCTCTTGAACATGTTGGCTTTACAAAAACTAATCCAATAAATGTAGCAGAAATTAATAAAGTAGCTAATAATAATGCTGCTGTTGATAATAATTCTTTATATAAAAATGAAACTATAACACAACCTTCGGATAATATAACTAATCAAAATAATGTTAATAACTCTGGTCAGCCAATAGTTAATAAAACAACTGAAGAAGATTTGTTTGACACTCAAATTTTAGATATATAAAAAAGCTTCAATGATATAACATTGAAGCTTTTTTTAACAAAATTGTTTACTAACAAATCTTCTTATTGCACTTCCTAAACTTCTTCCTAATTCAAATAATGTTTCAGCTCCTCTTACAATACTAGATATTAATGTTCCAGATATAGATCCTCCAATTATCATATTAAGTTCATTATTATTTAATTCTTTCATCTATTTTCCCCTCCATTAATTACATTTAATTGGATTTGTAAATCCATCTATTAATCCTATAACAAATGAAATCAAACCACCAAAAATGATAAAATTTTTAGTAATTGAAAACCCACCTGATAAATTATTTAACTCTTCATTACTTAATACTTTCATAAAACCTCCTTTTGATTAAAATTTAATACCTTATCAAATATATTACAAATATTTATATTATGAGTTATATATATTATAGTTTTATCATTAAATTTTTCTTTTATGCTCTTTAAGATATTTTTTTCTTCTACCTCGTCAATTCCATTTAACGCTTCATCTAAAATTAAAATTTTACTTTTTTTTAATAAAACTCTTGCTAATATTATTCTTTGCCTTTCTCCCTTGCTTAAATTTAGTCCTTCCTGTCCTATCAAAGTATCTAAATTTATATTTTTTTTATAAAGTAATTTGTTTATGCCAGTAATTTTTAAAATCTCATCCATTTCTTTATAATCATTATTTAAAACAATATTGTTATATAATGTATCATTAAATAATTTTTCATCTTGTGAAACATAAGATATAACATTTGATGTATCAATCAAATTTATATCTTTACTTCCTATATATATCATATTATTTTCTATTTCATATTCACTGTTAATTATTTTAAATAATGTGCTTTTTCCAATTCCTGAATCTCCTATTACAACTAGTTTTTCATTTTCCTTAATATAATATGAAAAATTTTTTAATATATTTTTATATCCATCATAAGAAAAACATAAATTATTAATTGTTATATCATACTTAATTATTTTTTCATTTTTTACTTTATTTTCTATTAAAAACATTTCATCAATTCTTTTTAATGCATTTATTGAATTTTTTAATAAAGGTATTATATTAAATAAATTATTTAATGGTTCAACTATATAAATAATCAACGAATTAAATAGTATTAATTCGCTTAATAAAATTATTTCATTTTTAGTAAGAATTATTCCGTAAAAAATTATATATGCTGTGCCTATATATAAAACCAAATTTTTCATTAAAATAATAAAATTATATTTTTTTTCATAATTTTTTACACTATCACAATAACTTATTAATGATTTATTAAATATATTATTTCTGTAGTTTTCTATGTTCATATTTTTTATACTATATATATTATTTATATTTTCTAATAAAATAGAATTTTTAAAAGAATTCTTTTCTTGATTTATCATTACCATATTTTTAATTTTTTTATTAAATATTTCCAATATTAAAACATACAAAATTATTATTAAAAAAAACATTTTTAATAGTGTACTATTTATAAAATATAGTATCAAAATAGTAATAATAATTAAAAATAGATCAATAAACAAAGTAAACGGAACCTGTATTAACAAATCTTTTATATATTCTAAATCATAAAATTTTGTAATTATGTCCCCTTTAGATCTGCTATTAAAATAATATATTGGAAGTGATAATAGTTTCTTATGAGTATTATTATATAAATAAGTTTCTACATTATATTGTAATTTCATAATAATTTTATTTCTAATAAAATTACTTATTTCTTTTAACAAAATTATAATTACAAATATTATCAAAATATAAATATAATTATTATTGTCCAATAATGTTTTAAAATAATAATTATTTAAAATATTTAAACAGAGAAATATGAAAGACAAAATTAAGATAAACAAATATAAATAAATATTTTCTTTTATAATTTTTTTTAATAAGTTATTTTTTTCTGTTTGTATTACATCTAATTTTCTATTAGGAATTAATTCAATTACATTTTTTGTCCAAATTTTATTAAATTCTTCTTTTAGTAACTTTTTATTACCCTTTTCAGGGTCAAAAACTTTTACATATTTTTTATTTACCTTATTTAAAACAATAAAATGATTATATCCATTAAATAATTCAATGTGACAAATACATGGCATTACAATTTTTTCTAAATATTCATAATTACACTTTATTCCTTTACAATCAAACCCTAACTTTTTTGATGCATTAACAATATTTAATGCACTTGTTCCATTATTATTACATTTTGTTAAGTATCTTACATTTTCAAATGTATTATTTCCCTTATAATATTTAATAATTGTTAATAAACATGCTACTCCGCAATCCTTTAAACTTTGTTGATATACTCCCTTCATATTATCACTTCCTACTTTATATATTGTAGGAAGAAATAGTTTTTCCCCTATTTTTATTTAAAATAACCATTCATTACATAATTTGTTTCATTTTCAACTATAAACGCACTTTTATCATTTTCTCCAATTATTTTTCTTATTCTTCTTTCATTTTTTGTTTCCACATTTATATATAACATATATTTTAGTGAATTATTATATCCTTTACATTCAATTACAGATACCGCAAAATTATTTTTTCTCAAAATATTTACTATTTTAAAATTTTCTGTAAATACTTGGATACTTATATTAGAATTAATTAAATAAGATGAAATTAAAGAACCAATATATGTTCCTGTTGCAAAACCTAGTGCATATGCAATTGCAATAAAAATGCTATTATCTTCAGTTTGTAAAGCTTCTTTTACAATTAAAAACCAAACCAAAATTTCAAAAAATCCAATGCAAGATGCTATAAACTTTTTCCCTTTTACAGTAAATATAGTTCTTATGGTTCCTAAAGATACATCTACAATTCTAACTAAAAATATTTTTATACATAATAATAACATAATTTCCTCCTATATTTAGTTTGCCATTTTTTATAAAATATATTATTATTATATTAGAATATTATATACATATATTTAATATTTTATATTAAGAGGTTTTTATGAAAAAAAATATTCCAAATTTTTTAACGACATATCGATTAATTGTTTCTATATTTATTCCCATTTTATTTTACTATAATAAATATAATTTATTAGGTATATTATTTACAATTGCATTATTTAGTGATGCTGTAGATGGTATATTAGCTAGAAAATGGAAAGTTACTTCAAATTATGGGAAAATAGCTGATGCTATTGGCGATAAACTACTAGCACTTTCTGCATGTACTACTTTTATTATTGTTATTGATAAGAATTTTTTAATCATACTTTTATTAGAAATAATTATAGCACTCGTTAATTTTTCTAAATATATATTAAATCACAATTTTAAAAATAAAAACTTTGATAATCAAAATAGTTCTATTTATGGGAAAATAAAAACATGGTTCTTATTTATTTCATTATTTATTGGATTTCTTTGCTATAAATTTAGCAAATTTAAAATATTATTAATTCCTTTAATAATGATAACTGCTATTTTACAAATAATTACAATTATAAATTATGCAATAAAAAAAGAATGATTAAATCATCCCAATTTTATACTTATAAATAACAATATTATTCCAATTAAGGTACTTATTAGTACCATTTTTTTATTTTTATATTTTATCAGTCTAGGTAATAATTCTATAATATTAATATAAATTAACATTCCAATTGTGATTGATAATAAAATAGAAATTATAAATTCATTTGTTACATTAAAGATACTCATTATTAATCCACCTAAAAAAGTTGAAAGTGAAATTAAAATAATTATTAAATTTGTTTTATTTTTATTTTTTAATGATGTGTAAAATGTTGAACTTATTGCCATTCCAAGTGGAATATTATGTAATCCAACTCCTAATGACAATAAAATCCCTAAATCTAGAGAACTATTAACTGTATTGTAAACAGCCATACCTTCTATTACATTATGTATAATAATCGCAATACTAGAGACAACACCAATATGAATTAAATTGTCTTTTTCATTCTCATGGTCATGATCAGGAATAAATTTATCTAAAAGTTTTAATATCCCAAAACCAATTATTGAAAATAAAATAATAAATATTACAGCTTTTTTCCAATTATACAATTCTTTAAATGTTTCGTATGTTTCTGGTAATAATTCAAACAATACTAAACACATCATTACTCCAAATGCCATGCTTAATGATATAATTAAAAATTTCTCTTTATTTTTAAATAAATGCATTAAATATACACCTATTATGATGAAAAAACCTAATAATAATGTAAATAATAAACCAAACATATTCATAAAATCACCAAGTTTATTATACTACATAAAATATTTTTTTTATATATTTTTTATTTCTTTTCTATTAAAATAAATAAATGAAATTATTAAAAAAAATAAGATACTAATAAAAATTATAAGTGATGATGAAATATAATTAAATTTTTCATTTGTTATTTTAAACATATATGATGACAAATCCCAATGAAGTGTAAAAAAATTATTTAATATTTTATTATTTAATGAAATTATAAAACTATTTAATATTGGATAAAATATATATAATATTAATGTTATTAAAATTGAAGCGTTACTATTTAAAATAAGTCCTAAGAAAAATGAAATTGTACATATTAGAATAAATAATGGAAGTTTATTACTGGTTAAAATTATAAAGTAAATAAAAATATTATATATTTGTAAATTTGATGTATTATAATCATATACAACATATGGAATATTAAAATTATTGTTTTTAAATATAATTATATTAATTAATAATTGGAAAATAAATATTATAGATATTATAAAAAATATAGATAAAAATGAAATTATATATTTTGAAAATAAAATTTGTCCCCTACTATACGGAACTGTTAATAATTGACTTATTGTTTTATTATTAAATTCTTTGTAAACTATTTTGCTTGAAATAATTATTATAAAAACAACTATAACTAATTCAAATTCATTATAAAAATTTATAATCATACCTCTTCCATCGTTAACTTTATTAATGTTATTTTTTGTTTTCAAAATATATTCTCCAATAATTTTATCTTCTATGTTATTACTATTTTTTAATATTTTTGCATTTTCAATATAATTTATTTTATTATCTTCATTTTTTAAAAGTCCATTTTCATCAATTTTATATTTATATAAAAAACATGTTAATAAAACAAATATAAATGAAATAAAAATATAAATATATATTTCTTTTTTATAAAATAATTTTACAAATTCATTTATTAAAAGATTAGACATTACTTACCCTCCTAATTTTGATAAATATATATCTTCTATATTACTAAGATTTTCTTTTATTCCATATACTTTTATTTTGTTTAGATTTAGGCTTTCAATAATTAAAGGTATAAATTCTTTGTTGCACCATACACAAAAAGAATTATTATTTATTATTTTATGTTTAAATAATAAATTAATATTAGATGTATCATTTACTTCAAATAGATAATTTATATTATTTTTTATTAAAGAATTAGTAGTTTCATTTTCAATAATAGTTCCATTTTTTAAAATACATATTTTATTACATACATCACCTAATTCTTTTATCATGTGAGTAGAAATCAAAATTATTACTCCTTTTTCAGATAATACTTTAATTATTTTTTTTAAATCGATTAATCCATTTATATCTAAACCATTAGTTGGTTCATCCATTATTAAAATTTTAGGTTTATTTAATAATGCCATAGCTATATTTAATCTTTGTTTCATCCCTAA
>CALVIA010000014.1 GCA_944329255.1 uncultured Bacilli bacterium | reverse complement strand
TGTTATCTTTTTTGGTTGACAGATGTATTTTTATATGATATTATTTTATTGTTAAGGAGGAAATAATATGGCTGTTAAAATTAGATTAATGAGAATGGGTGCAAAAAAAAGACCATTTTATCGTGTAGTTGTTGCAGATTCTAGAGTACCTAGAGATGGAAAATGCATTGAAATTTTAGGAACTTATAATCCACTTCTTGATAAAGATAATATTAAGATAGAAGAGGAAAAAACTTTAAAATGGTTAAAAAATGGTGCTGAACCAACTGATACTGCGAAAGATGTTTTAAGTAAAGCTGGTATAATGAAGAAATTTCATGATACTAAAAATGGTAAATAATTATGGATTTAGTTGGATTAACTGATTATTTAGTAAAGTCATTAGTTAAAGATCCTGAATGTGTTTCTGTTAAACAGTTTGATACAGATGATGATTCAATTTTAATTCAAGTTCTTGTTAATAGTGATGAGATGGGATCTTTAATTGGAAAAAATGGTAAAATCGCTAATTCCATAAGAACTATTGTACAAGCAAGTTCTTATTTAAATGGTAATAAAAAAGTAAAGATTAATATTGATAGTTTTTAATCTTTTCTTGCCTCGTGGCCAAGTGGTAAGGCAGTGGACTCTGACTCCATTATTCGTAAGTTCGAATCTTACCGAGGCAGCCAAAAAAATAAAATACTAAGTAATTAGTATTTTTTTTGTTGATATATTTTTAAACTTGTAATATAATTTTATTAAGGTGATGATAGATGAAAGATAGAATTATAAGTGCGATAGTTGCATTATTAATAACGGTACCTTTATTATTGTTAGGTGGAATTTACTTTGAAGTTTTAGTTGTAATTTTAGGATTAGTTGCAATGTGGGAATTAATGAGATTAAGAAATGTTCCTAAAATGATGAAATATATATCTTATGTTTTATTTTTTTGTATGTTGATGTTTGGTTATTCATATACAGGAAAACTTTATATTGTTAATTTTACTTTTGTTGTTTTAATAATTTTATTTTTATTTTTACCAATTTTATATTATAACAATACAAAGAAATATAATATAGAAGATATATTTTATTTATTTTCTTCAATAATATTTCTAAGTTCTGCATTTAATTTATTTATTAAAGTAAGATCATTTGGTTTATTTTTAACGATTTATTTATTGTTGATATCAACAATGACAGACACTTTTGCATATTTTATTGGATCCAAGTATGGTAAAAGAAAGCTTTTTCCAAAAATTTCCCCTAAAAAAAGTTTAGAAGGATTTATTGGCGGTTTAATATTTGGAAGCTTGATATCGACAATTTTTTATGTTTTGGTTATAGGAAATGTATCTATAATTAGTATATTTGTTTTAAGTATTTTGCTTTCAACAATTGGACAATTTGGTGATTTAGCTTTTTCATATATAAAAAGATATTTTAATATTAAAGATTTTTCTAATATAATGCCTGGGCATGGTGGAATATTAGATAGGTTAGATAGTATTGTATTTATATTATTCGGATATGTAATTTTTTCAATATTCATATAGGGAGGAATTATGACTTTAATTTATTTTATATTAATTTTAGGTTTAACTGTTTTTATACATGAATTAGGACATTTTATATTTGCTAAAAAAAATGGTGTGTATTGCCACGAATTTTCGTTAGGAATGGGACCAAAACTATATTCTTTTAAAAGAAAAAATGATGAAACTGAGTATTGTTTAAGATTGTTTCCAATTGGTGGATACGTACAAATGGCAGGAGAAGAGATTGATGAGGATAAAGATATTCCCAAAAACAAACAAATGCAATATAAAAGTGTTTGGCAAAGATTTATTATCGTTGTTGCTGGTGCATTAAATAATTTTATTTTAGGTATTATTTTATTATTTATTATGGCTATTATATGGGGTAGTCCTGAGATTAAACCAATTATTAGCTCAGTAGATAAAAATTATAATGCTTACAAAGTTAATGTAAAAGAAGGAGACTTAATAACTAAGGTAAATGGACATAAAGTTTCTACACTAGATGATGTAGTATTAGAATTTGCTTTAGTAGAACAAGGCGATAGTGTAAAATTAACTTTGATTAATTCAAATGGTGACGAAAAGAATGTTAGTATTAAACCAACAAAAGTAGAAAATGAAGATGGAACAAATAGTTATTTGTATGGAATTTCATTTTCTAGCGAAATAAATAAGGGATTTGTTAGTTCTTTAAAGTATTCTTTTTCAAAATTTGTATCTATTTATAAATCAATGTTTAAAATAATAGGAAATTTAATTACAGGGAATTTAGGTTTAAATAATTTATCGGGACCTGTTGGAATTTATAATGTTGTTGGAGAACAATCAAAAGCGGGTTTTGAAAATGTAGTATATCTTACAGCTTATATTTCTATTAATGTTGGTTTTATAAATTTAATTCCGTTCCCAGCATTTGATGGCGGAAGAGCATTATTTTTGATAATTGAAAAAATTAGAAAAAAACCAGTTAGTCAAAAAACAGAAAATACAATACATTTAATAGGATTTATGTTATTAATGCTATTATTAATAGTTATAACAATAAATGATATAGCAAAATTATTTTAAGGGGTGAAAATATGAATGATGATGTAAAAAAAATATGTAAAAATTATAATATTATTGTAAATTGTGAATTTTTAGAGGATGATTTATTTAGTAAAAAATTAGTGGATTTTTATAAAAATGCAGTAATTAGATGTAATAATGATTCTAAAAATTTAAATAAAATAGTTAAGTATGATAGAGTTGTTAGAAAATATATTGAAGATTATAATTTTTCAAAAAAATTAAGAAATTCAATAGATATTTCTACTGTACTAAATAGTAATGTAGATTTAACAGAAAACGTTTTAGATTATGCAATAGATTTTTCTGAAAGGTATGATGATTCTTTAGAACAAACTGTTATTAATACTAGATGGATTTGAGGTGCTTTATGAAAGATGTAAGAATAGTTTTTATGGGAACTCCAGAGTTCTCAGTTCCTTCATTAAAAATATTAAATGAAAATTTTAATGTAGTTCTTGTTGTATGTCAACCAGATAAACCTTCAAATAGAGGAATTGTTAGATTTAATCCAGTTAAACAATATGCTATAGATAATAATATAAAGGTATTTCAACCAACTAAAATAAAAGAAGATTATTCTTTAATTAAAGAGGCTAATCCAGATATTATTATTACATGTGCTTATGGTCAAATAATTCCAGATGAAATTTTAAAATTACCAAAATATGGTTGTGTAAATATTCATGCATCTTTATTACCTAAGTTAAGAGGGGGAGCACCTATACATAGAGCAATAATAGATGGATATGATAAATCAGGTATAACTATTATGAATATGATTTCTAAAATGGATGCAGGTGATATTCTTTTACAAGAAAGCATTCCCATTTTAGATAATGATAATGTTGGAACATTACATGATAAATTAAGCGAATTAGGTAGTAAATTAATAATGAAGGCTTTGCCTGAAATTATCAATAATAATATTACATGTATTAAACAGAATGAAGAAGAAGTTACATATGCTTGGAATATTACTAAAGAAGATGAGCATTTGAATTTTAATAAAACTTCAAAAGAAATTTATAATCATATAAGAGGTTTAAATCCATTTCCAGGTTCTTATGCTATATTAAATGGTAAAAGAATAAAAATATATTCTTCTATAATAGGTAGTTCAGTTGATTATAATTCTATTTGTGGTCAAATAATTAAATTATATGAAAATGGAATAGGTGTAAAAACTCAAAATGGAGAAATAATTATTACAGAATTACAACTAGAAGGAAAGAAAAAAATGTCTGCAAAGGAATTTATTAATGGTGTAGTAAATAAAGAATTATTAGTAGGAAGGATTTTTAATTAAATGATAAAAAAAATAAAAGAGTTTAATAGTAATAATTATCAAATATATTTATTTATATCTTTAATTTTTATATTAATTGTTTTATCATTTAATTCTTTTAATAAAAAAGAATCAGTAAAAACATGTTTAATTCCTTCACAAAATTTATCATATGATGAAAATTTTTCATATAATATTGAAATAGATGAAAATGCTATAAATGCTAAAGTAAAAAAATATAATAATAAATATTTAATAGAAATACAAAATGGAGATATTACAGAAACTTATTATGTTTATTATACTGATTTTTATAAAAAAAATGATGATAATACATATTCAAAGTATGATGGTAGTAATATAATTGGAAATTTAGATAATAAATATTTATTTTTAGATTATTTAAATGATTTATCATATGGTAAAAAAGCATATTCTAATAGTAAAGGATATTGCTATAATATTAAAAATTTTAAATTATGTTTAAATGATGATAAAACCGTTAATTTAGAAGTAAATGATATGAAAGTGAAATATTATGTTACAGAAACTGGATCAAATACTGATTTTGAAATAGAGATAAAAGGAGTTAATGAAAATGAAGAATAAAGCATTTACACTAGTAGAACTACTTGCAGTAATAGTAGTTCTTGCAATAATATTAGTAATAGCAGTACCACAAGTTTTAGATGTAGTAAATTCATCAAAAGTAAATAGTTTAAAAGTAGCAGCAATACAAATAGCGAATGAAGCAGAAAGAGAATATGCAGATAGATATATAGAGGGTGCTACAATAACAACTATACAATGTAGTGAAATAACAGAATTAAATAATGAAGATTATGGTACATGTACAGTAAAATATGATGAAGATGGAGTAGCTACAGTAAAATTAAAAGGAAAAAAAGATGGTAAATTTAATAATCTAAAATGTGAAGGAACAAGAAATAACATGATATGTGGAGATATACCACCATTACCAGTAATAAATTGTACATTTGATGGAGATTTAGTACAAGGTGCAAAATATGTAAATGGACAATATACTTATAGGTATAAGCAGCATTATGGCGGTAGTAACTGGTATTCGATATCAGAAGATGGATGGGGAGTAACATTAACAGATAAAGAATCTACTGCACCAGTAACAAGTGAAGTTTGTACATATATAAATGATAAACCATTAGTATCTATGAGGTATATGTTTTATCAAAGTCAAGCTGAAAGTATAGACTTAAGTAGTTTTAATACAAGTAATGTAATAAATATGAGTTGGATGTTTGTTGGTAGTAAAGCAACAAACCTAGATTTAAGTAATTTTGATACAAGTAATGTAACAGATATGAATGCTATGTTTCGAGAAAGTGCAGCAACAAGTCTAGATTTAAGTAGTTTTGATACAAGTAATGTAATAGATATGAGCAGTATGTTTTCAAGAAGTGCAGCAACAAGTTTAGATTTAAGTAGTTTTGATACAAGCAATGTAACAGATATGAGTGGTATGTTTTTTTCTAGTGCCGCAACAAGTCTAGGTTTAAGTAGTTTCGATACAAGTAATGTAACAAATATGTGGGGAATGTTTTATGATAGTAATGCAATATCTATAGATTTAAGTAATTTTGATACAAGTAAAGTAACAAATATGGGTGATATGTTTAGGGGTAGTAAGGCAACAAGTCTAGATTTAAGTAGTTTTGATACAATCAAAGTAACAGATATGAAGAGGATGTTTTCAGGAAGTGCCGCAACAAGTTTAGATTTGAGTAGTTTTGATACAAGTAATGTAACAAGCATGAATTCTATGTTTGAAAAAAGTGCCGCAACAAGTTTAGATTTGAGTAGTTTTGATACAAGCAATGTAACAGATATGAGTTGGATGTTTGAAATAAGTGCAGCAACAAGTTTAGATCTAAGTAGTTTTGATACAAGTAATGTAACAAATATGAGTTGGATGTTTTTTGGAAGTAAGGCAACTACTGGATATGCAAGAACTCAAACTGATGCTGATAAATTTAATTCATCAAGTAATAAACCAAGTGCTCTTACTTTTGTTGTAAAAGGAAGTTAGATTAGATAATGTTTAAAAACATTATCTTTTTTATATTTATATTATTTTTGTTAATAATAATATTGGTGATAATATGAATTTTAGTGATTTAATGATTGAGGCTGATGATTTAAATAGTAATGGGAATGTTGTAAATATTTCTAAGAAAAATGGTATAAATATAACTGATGTTGTAAATGATGATGGTATATATTTAACAATGGAATTTAGTGATATTATTGATAATAATATTAAGAAAGTATTTAATGATTGTTTTTCTAAGGTATTAAGAAAAAATAATATAAATAAGTCTAAGAGTGTTCTTGTGGTTGGGCTTGGTAATGATAAGAGTACTCCTGATTCTTTAGGACCTAGAGTAATTGATAATATTATAGTTACTCGTCAAATGGATGTTTTGGGTATAAATTCTAATCGTATTGTAAGTGCAATTAAGCCTGGTGTAACAGGTGAAACAGGTATTGAGACTAAAGATATTATTAAGGGTATTATTGATAAAATTAAACCTGATTTTGTAGTTGTAATTGACTCTTTAAAGAGTAGTACTATTAAAAGATTAACTAAGACAATTCAAATAACTGATACTGGTATTCATCCTGGTAGTGGTGTTAATAATAAAAGAGATGCTCTTGATAAAAAATCATTAGGTATCCCAGTTATTGCTGTAGGAATTCCTACTGTATGTGATTTATCTACTATTGTTAATGAGTTTAGTAAATCTAATAAAAAAATTCCTAATATGATTGTTACTTTAAAAGAAATAGATTTTGTTATTGATAAGTTAAGTGATTTATTAAGTATTTGTATAAATGAGGTAATTCATGATATAAAATTATAATCGACAAAAATTAATATTATATTGTTGTAATATGATATTGGTGATTTAATGAAAAAATTAAAAAAAAGTTTAATTTTTAAAATTTTTATTACAACTTTATATATGATAATTTCTTGTTTAGTTACAATTTTATATTTGTATAAAACTATTAATTTAACTAATGAAGAATATTTGAAATTAATATTAAATGATTCTTATGGCAATAATTTTTTAAATAGTTTAGTTAATATAATTTATGATAAGTTTAATTTTATGGACTTTATTGAATTTGAAAATAAAACTTTTAATACTCCAAATGTTGTTAATGATAATCCTTTAATATTTATTTATAATAAAAATCAATTACAAAATTATCAAATTGATTATAATATTAAACCTAATGTTATGGTAGCATCATATTTATTAAGTAATAAATTAAATAATTTAGATATTAATAATATTGTACTTGATACCAATTTAGAAAATTTTTCTCTTAATAATAATATTTCTATTGATAAAAGTTTAGAAATATTTATTAATGATGTAAAAGTTAATTATTCAAGTATTAAATATTTTTTTGATATTGGAAGATCTGATTATAGTAGGTTTAAAACAACTATATCATTTAATAATAATAAATATGCTAAAATTAATTTTTATGTTTCAGAAAAAGATTTTTCTTTTGTATATGAATTAAATAAAGAACTAAATAAAAATATTAATGGAATTAGTAATATATATATTATAAATGAATATATTAATAATGTTATAAAAATTGAAATAGGTGGCTCTAGTAATACTATAAAAGAGGTATCTAATACTATTAATATTTTATCTAATATAATAAAGGAGAATATATGAAATCTGAAAAAGTATTTAGATTTATAATGATTTTTTTATTTGTTATATTTTTAACTATTTATATTTCGTATGGTAGTGGGTATTATGAATATGAGTTACATAAAAAAGTAGAGCTTACAAATGAACAAATTCTGAAATTTGAAAATGATATAAAAAATAATGTTGATATTGATTTAAATGAATATTTAAATAATAAGCATAATGATTACTCAAATACTTTTTCTAAAATAAGTAATGAATTTTCTAATTTTACTAGTAAATATATAAAAAAAGGTATAACTTCTATTATTGAAGGTGTAACAAATTTATTAACTTGATTGAAAAAAAGTAATTTTGATGTTATTATTATATATGGTGACAATATATGAAAGTAGTACACAATTATAATGATTTAAAAGTTATAATTGAATTTATAGATTATTGTAATATAAATGATAGGAAACTATCTATTTTAAATGTGGTAATAAATAAAAACAATAATGATATAAATTTAGGAAACTTTTATAATGAAGAAAATGACATAATGGATTTAAATTATTTTATAAATGATTTAGATAATATTATATTCAAAAAAAATAGATATATTGGAAATGATAAAAAAATAATAAAAAGTATAAATAAAAATAGAAAAATTGATAATAATTTAAAAGATATATATTGTGATTTTATTAATTCAGATGATTATAAAGAAAAGAATAAGTATTCTCATTTTTTAGAATTATATTTTTATAGTCATCCAATTCCTGATACTATAAGATGGGTTTTTTTAAAAAATAATAATTCTAGTTATTTAGATTTTGATGATATTGATTTGGAAATAAAAAATCAGTTTAATAATAGTTTAAAAGATATAAGTGAAGAAGCATTGCAAGAATCTAGACTTTTTAAATTAGAAAAGTTAAAAAAAGAAAATATTAATTTAAAAGATGAAATAAATATTTTATATGATATATTGAATAAATTAAAGGATTTTTATAATAAAATATCTAATTATAAAAAAATAGTTGATGAAATTAATTTATTATATAAGGATTATAATAATTTAGGTTTTTTTGATAAAAATAAAAGAGTTATAAAAAATAGATTAAAATATTTAAAAAATATTTTAATGAATTATAATTTGGTTTCTTTAAAAGATGAAATTAAAAAAGAATATAATGAAAAATATGTTTCTAAATATAACGATATTAAAGGTTTTTCTTTTTTTAGTTTATTTGATGATGAGAGTATTTTATTTATGTTTGAAGATTTGTGTATTGCAAAAAAGAAAAAATATGAGGATTTTTGTGATAAAATAAGTGAATTAGAATTTTTAACGGAGTCTTATGAAGATAATTCATTTGATGTTAGTGATTTATACGAGAGGGTTGTTAGGTAGAAGTATGGATGTTCAAAAAAGTATTATAAAAAAATTTAGAAGAAAAATATGGAGTAAATTTGTTAAAGTAATTAAAGAGTATAATTTAATAAATGAGGGTGATAAAATTGCTGTATGTATAAGTGGGGGAAAGGATTCTTTTTTGCTTGCTAAATGTATGGAAGAATTAAAAAGACATGGGCAATTTAAATTTGATTTAGAGTTTATTTGTATGGATCCAGGTTATAAGAGTGAAAATCTTATTAAAATAAAAGAAAATGCTAAAATTATGGGAATTGATTTAAAAATATTTAATAGTGATATATTTAAAGTTGTGGAAAATAATTGCCCTGAATCACCTTGTTATTTATGTGCTAGGATGAGAAGAGGATTTCTTTATGATGTTGCAAAGAAATTAGGTTGTAATAAGATTGCTTTAGGACATCACTTTAATGATGTAATAGAAACAGCATTATTAAATATATTTTATACTGGAAGATTTTCTGGTATGCCTCCTAAGCTTGTAAGTGATAATTTTGATGATATGGAATTAATAAGACCTCTTTATATGATTAAGGAAGAAGATATAGTTAGTTGGGCAAATTATAATAAATTAGATTTTATTGATTGTGCTTGTGTAATTAGTAAAAAGAAAAGTGATTCTAAAAGAGTATACATTAAAAATTTAATTAATGAATTATTAAAAGAAAATAAAAATGTAGATATAAATATTTTTAGAAGTTTAGAAAATGTTAATATTAATACTTTAAATGGTTATATAAAAGATAATGTAAAATTTTTATTTAATGACTTGTATAATAAATAATATATTGGTATAATTAATTTATCCTATATATATGTTATCATAAATCCGAACTAAGCGAATTATAGGGAATCTAAAATATAATTGGTGTGACTCTTACCATTAAGTGACTAAGAAGCCTAAAAATTATATGGGGATGCCCACCTTGATGAAAGTCGGGGTTTATCGCTATAACATATATGTAGGTTTTTTTTATGATTTACTTTATAATTTAATCTTTATTTTTTTATAAAAAAATGATATTATTTATATATGATAAAATAAGGGTGTTGATATTTATGTATGATTTGGGAACACAATTTCATTTTAATATGCAAGAAGCAAAGAGTAATCCTGCTTCAATTGTAAAGGGAAATAATTATAGAATAACGGTATTATCTGAAAGACTTGTACGTATAGAATATAGTCCTAATGGAATGTTTATTGATTATCCTACTCAACTTGTGTTATGTAGGAATTTTTCTGTTCCTAAATTTGAATGTATACAAGATGATAAATATTTAGAAATAAGTACTAAATATTTTAAATTATCTTATAGCAAGAATATGCCTATTACTGAATCTTCTTTAAGAATTACATTAAATAATACTGATTTAATGTGGTATTATGGACATCCTGAGATTAAAACTTATGATGGGGGATTAATATTTTTAGATGGTGGTAAGACTAAATATACAAAAGGAATATATTCTTTAGATGGATTTAGTTCAATTGATGATTCTATTAGTTTAATTATAGATTCTAATGGTAATTTAATAAAAAAATCGAATCCTACAACTGATATTTATGTTTTTATGTATAATAATGACTTTGATTTAGCTATAAAAGATTATTTTAAATTAACTGGAAAACCACAATTATTACCAAGATATGCTTATGGTAATTGGTGGAGTAAAAATTATGGTTATAATGAAAATACTATAAATAGATTATTTAACAGATTTGAAAAAGAGGATATTCCAATTTCTGTTTTATTGTTTGATAAAGAGTGGCATATATTTGAAAATAAATATAATACTGGTTATACCTTTAATAATAAATTAATTTCTAAACCAGATGATTTTGTTTTAAAAATGCATAATAGGGGTATAAGGGTTGGATTACATATTAATCCAATAGAAGGTATTTATCCTCATGAAACGATGTATAGTAAGGCATTAGAATATATAAAAGTTCCTAATAATAGTATTATTTCTTTTGCTCCTTTTAATCATTTATTTATAGATGTTTTTTTGAAAATACTTATTCATCCTTTAGAAGCTATTGGAATAGATTTTTTCTGGTTAGATTATATAGGTAAGGAATTTACTTCTTCATATTTTATGTCTCATTATATGTATTTAGATTCTGGAAGAAATGAGTATAAAAGAAATATGTTAATAAGTAGAAATCCTATTATTGCTGCACATAGATATGGAATATTATATTCTGGAAGATCAATAATTAGTTTTGATACTTTAAAAAATGTTATTTATTCTAATAACTGTGCTTCAAATATTGGAATATCGTATTTGAGTAGTGATATTGGTGGTTTTACTAAGGGTATTGAAGATAGAGAACTATTTTTAAGGTATATTCAACTAGGATGCTTTTCATCCATCTTTAGAATATCAGTAGATAGGGGAAAGTATTATAAGAGAGAACCATGGAGATGGGATATTAATACCTTTCAAATTGTAAAAGAATATATGCAATTAAGACATAAAATTGTTCCGTATATATATTCTGAAGGATATAAATATTACAATAATGGTACTTTATTAATTAATCCTTTATATCATTATAATAAAGAATTGTTTTATGATCCTTATTATAAAAATCAATATTATTTTGGGACTGAAATGATGGTTTGTCCTATTACTACTAAAAAAGATCAACTTATGGATAGAGTTATTCATAAAATTTATTTACCTGATGGAATTTGGTATGATTTTAAGAGGGGAAAGAAATACCCAGGAAATAGAAGTTATGTTACTTTTTTTAAGGATGAAGAATATCCTGTTTATGTAAAAAGTGGTGCTATAATTCCAATGAGTGTTGATTCTAATAATATTTTGGATGCTCCAAAGAATTTGGAAATTCAAATATTTCCTGGAAAAAGTAATACGTATGAATTTTATGAAGATGATGGTATAACTAATTTATATAAACAAGGATATTTTTTGAAAACTCTTATTGATTATAATTATCAAGACAATAATTATACATTGATAATTAGATCTATAGAAGGTAAAAGTGGTATTATTCCACAAACTAGAAATTATAAAATCAGATTTAGAAATACAATGCCAACAAATGAAGTTGTTGTTAATTTTAATGGAAATAATTTGGAATCAAAGTTTTATGAAGATGAAAATGATTTTGTTGTTGAAATAAATGATGTTAAAACAATCGGACAACTTTCTATTAATTGTAAAGGGAAAGCAATTGAAACTGATACAATAAAATTAATTAATGAAGATATAGATATGATTATTTCTGATTTAGAGGTAGAAACAAGATTAAAAGAAAAAATTGCAAGTATATTATTTAGTGATTTACCTATTAATAAAAAAAGAATCAAAATAAAAAAATTAAAAAAAGATAAACTTGATGTGAAGTTTATTAAAATGTTTTTAAGATTACTTGAATATGTAGAACAAATATAATATACTGATATATATATAATACATTCTTATTATATAAGAATGTTTTTTTTGGAGTGTTTTATGGATATATTTTTAAAAAAGTTTATTTTAATTTATATTGTAATATTTAGTGTTTATATGATATATTTTTTTATTAGAAGTAAAATAAAAAAAATTAATAAAATTTTACCAATTGAAATGGTTTATTTAAGTAGAATATATGGAATTGTTATTAATAGTTATAATAAAAAAATTATAGAAAAAGATATAGCGTTAAATAATTCTTTTATAATAACAATTGATATGATGCTGTTATTTAGTTTTGATAATATTTTATTAAAATTTATTTTAACTTTTATTATAACGTTTGTTCTTATATTTATTTTATATAATTTTTTAGGGAAAAAATATAGAAAAATATTTAGGTGATTTAATGTATAAAAAATTTTTATTAATTTTTTTAAGTATATTTATTTTATGTGGTTGTGAAAGAAAATCTGATGAGATGAAATTATATGAAAATTATATTTTAGATTTAAGAAATCAAACAAAATTTGATGAAAATTTACCATTTGATATTGAAATAAGTATAAGTAAAATTACAGATAGTGAAGTAAAATATAAAGCAATAATTGATAATCCTAAAAAAAATTTAAAAAATATTGAAGCTATTATAATTCATGATAAATATACAGAAGATATTTATCCATCATCTGGTATTTTTGATGATAAATACAATTTAATTTTAAATGAAATAGATAAAGAAAATAATAATGTTAAGGGAATTATTTTAGTTGGATATATCCCTTTTGATAAAGATATAAAAGAGTTTGATAGTGAGTTTAAAGTTTTATTTAGTTATGAAAATGATAGTGGAAATAGAGAATTTGTTTTTTATTCGACAAAGAAATAGTATTTAATTATATATCATTTTTATAGGTGATATGTAATGAAAGTAAAAATATTTGATGATGAACATGAAAAAGATTTGGAAGATGATATAAACGAGTTTATAATTGATAAAGAGATTTTTGATATAAAGTATAGTACTTCAATTGCTGTTTCAGGAGAGGATCAGATTTTTTGTTTTTCAGCTTTGATTGTATATAAGTAGGTGATTAAAATGAAAAAAAATTCATTTATACAAGGTGCAGTTATTGCAACTTTGTGTATAGTAATAAGTAAAATTCTTGGTGTAATTTATGTTATTCCTTTTTATTCTTTAATTGGAGAAAAGGGAGGTGCTTTATACGGTTATGCATATTCAATTTACGGGCTTTTTCTTAATTTATCAACAGCAGGTATTCCTTTTGCAATAAGTAAAATTACTAGTGAATATAGTGCATTAAAGCAATATTATTTAAAAGAAAAATCATATATAATATCAAAATATTTAATGTGTGGATTAGGAGTATTTGGTTTTGTAGTACTTATGTTTTTTGCACCATTTGTTGCTGATGTTTTTATTGGTGATATTAAAGGTGGTAATACAAAAGAAGATGTTGCATTTGTTATTAGAGTTATTTCTTTTGCATTATTAATTGTTCCAATATTAAGTGTGACAAGAGGATATTTGCAAGGACATAAATTTATTACTCCGTCTTCAATTAGTCAAGTTATAGAGCAATTTGTAAGAGTTCTTATAATTGTTATTGGTACATTTTTATGCCTTAGAGTTTTTGATTTAGAACTTAGAATTGCTATTGGAATAGCAGTATTTTCTGCTGTAATATCTGCATTTGTATCGTATATATATTTAAAAATAAAAGTGATAAAAAACAAGGAAGCATTTAATTTAAGTTATGAAATAACAGAAGATGAGAAAAAAGTTACAAGTAAAGATATTGCTTTTAGATTATTAGCATATGCCATTCCTTTTATATTATTAGATATAGTATCTTCTGCATATAGTTTTGTTGATTTATCTACAATTAATAGAACAATGGTTTCTTTAGGATATGATATATCAGAATCCGAAAGTGTAATTAGTGTTTTAACTACATGGGGATCTAAATTAAATATGATTGTTATGGCTGTTTCATCAGGTATGATTGTAAGTTTAGTTCCTAATATTGCAAGCAGTTATATAGTTAAAGATTATAAAGATGTAAAAAATAAAATAAATGAGGCATTACAATCTTTGATTTTTGTAATATTACCTATGACTGTAGGTCTATCCTTAATATCAAATTATGTTTGGACTATATTTTTTGGACCAAATTCCTCTATAGGACCGCTTGTATTTAGTTATTCAATATTTACAGCATTTACAATGAGTATTTTTAATATTACAGTTTCTACTATGCATTCATTAGGTCATTCAAAAATGGTTATAAATACACTTACATCAGGATTAATTGTAAAAATAATAATCAATATTCCTTTTATGAAATTATTTAATTATATTGGACTTCATCCATCTTATGGAGTTATAACAAGTACCTTATTATCTAATGTAGTTGTTATTATATTTAATTTGATATTTTTAAAGAAAAAGTTAAATATAAAATATAAAGATACATTTATAACTTTTATAAAAAATTTGATACCATTATCTGTAATGATATTTGTTGTATTAATAATGAAAAAATTTATTCCAATATCTACAAGTAGAGTAATGTGTTTGATTTATTCATTTGTCTATGCAATACTAGGAGGATTAGTTTATATAATTGTTTCTATGAAAACAAAATTGGTTTATAATATTTTTGGAAATAACATTATAAATAAAATAAAAACTAAATTTAAAATTAATTAAATTTAGTTTTTTTATATTTGATTGCGTATAATTAATATGTTATAATTTATTTGTGTCCTCGTAGCTCAGTAGGATAGAGCGATCGCCTCCTAAGCGATAGGTCGTTGGTTCGATTCCAATCGGGGACGCCAGATGAAATTATATGTCTTGAAATTATAAGGGTTTCAAGGCATTTTTTATTTTTTAAAAAGTGATATAAAGTGATACAACATTATTTGGCATAATATTTGTTACGGCACTTTTTACGGCACCAATAAGAATTACTTAATTATCGGTAAAATAAGGGATAAAACACCATCTTAAAAGTAGCTGCACTTTAAAAAAAGTGTTAAGGTGCGAATCTTAAATAATCATTTGAATATTAATTTTTTTAGTTTCACTAGCAAAAACTTTGCATTTTAAATTTACGCTAACTAATTGGAAATACATTATTTTCTTCTTTACTTTTTCTAATTTCATTTTATTAGGAAACATATCAAAAAAAATCAACGCATTTAAAATTATTTAAAAAAATTTTATAAACTATTGACAGTTGAATAATTATTCATATATAATATAATCAGTTGAGCAAACTTTCAACTAAAAACATATAATATTATTGGAGGGAATTTATGTCTAGAAATGAATTTTCTTGTGATTGTAATGTTATTCATCAAGAAGCTGTAGATGAGGTATTACAAAAAATGCCAAATGAAGACACATTTAACCATTTAGCAGATTTATTCAAACTGATAGGAGATACAACAAGATGTAGAATTTTATTTGCATTAGATCAAAGCGAAATGTGCGTTTGTGATTTAGCAAATGTACTAAATATGACTAAATCATCTATCTCACACCAACTTGCAGTTCTTAGAAGAAGTGGAGTTGTTAAGTGCAGAAAAAGTGGAAAAGAAGTATATTATACTTTGGATGATGAACATATTGTTAAATTGTTTGAAATTGGTTTAGTGCACATTAACCATAAAGGTTAAAAATATAAAGAAAGAAGGATTAAAATGAACAAATACAAATTTAAAATTAAAAACTTAGATTGTGCAAATTGTGCAAATGAATTAGAAGGAGCATTACGAAAAATTGATATTATTGAGAATGTTAGTATCAGTTTTATGACACAAAAATTAAACTTTGAATGTACTGAAGAAAATAAGGAACAAGCATTAGAGAAAATTAGAAAAATCATAAAAAAAGAAGAACCAGATGTAACCATTGAGGAGGTATAGTTATCATGAGCCGAAAAATGAGTAAGCAATTAATTATGATAATTATTTCTCTTTTATTGGTTGTTATTTCCTTATTGCTTAAATTTGATACCGAATTATATAGTAATATTTTGTATGTAATTGCTTATATAATTGTGGGTTATGACATTGTATTGAAGGCAGTAAGAAATATTTTTAAAGGTAAAGTTTTTGATGAAAACTTTTTAATGACTGTTGCAACAATTGGAGCATTTTGCATTGGAGAATTCCCAGAAGCGGTTGCAGTAATGCTTTTCTATCAAATAGGAGAATTATTTCAAAGCTATGCAGTAGATAGGTCAAGGAAGTCTGTTGCAAGTCTTATGGATATAAGGCCAGACTATGCTAACGTATATCGAGAGGATGAAATTGAACGAGTAGATCCAGATGAAGTAAATATTGGAGAAATTATATTAGTAAAACCGGGAGAAAAAATTCCTTTAGATGGAATTGTAGTAGATGGCGAATCAATGCTTAATACACAAGCATTAACAGGAGAATCAGTACCAAGAAAAGTAACTGTAAATGATGAAGTATTAAGTGGTTGTATAAACAATGATAGAATTTTAAAAATTAAAGTAAGTAAAGAATTTGAAGAATCAACTGTTAGTAAGATATTAGATTTAGTAGAAAATGCTAGTAGTAGAAAATCGAAGTCTGAAAACTTTATTAGTAAATTTGCAAAATACTATACTCCAATTGTAGTTATAGTATCAGTTGCATTAGCAGTAATTCCTCCTCTTGTTATTAAAGAAGCCTTATTTAGTGATTGGTTATATCGAGCATTGTCATTTTTAGTTGTTTCTTGTCCATGTGCTTTGGTTATTTCTATTCCTTTATCATTCTTTGGTGGAATAGGAGCAGCTTCTAAAATAGGGGTTTTAATAAAGGGAAGTAACTACCTAGAAGCTCTTGCAAGTGCTGAAATTGTAGTATGTGATAAGACAGGAACATTAACAGAGGGAGTATTTAAGGTTCAAAAAATTGACGCTATTGGATACTCTGATGATGAGTTATTAAGATATGCAGCTTATGCAGAAGGTTTTTCTAATCATCCAATCTCTATTTCATTGAAACAAGCATACAATAAAGAAATTAATGAAAAACTTGTTACTGAAACACAAGAAATTTCAGGTAAAGGTGTTTTAGCAAAAGTAGATGGAAAGATGGTTTTAGTTGGAAACGAAAAAATAATGAAAGAATATAATATTAAATTTCAAAAGAGTGAAGAAACAGGAACAATAGTATATGTTGCAATAAATGATGAATTTGCAGGAACAATATTAATTGCTGATAAAATTAAAGAAGATTCTTATAAAGCAGTAAAGTTATTTAAAAACAATAATGTTAGAAAAGTTGTTATGTTAACAGGAGATCGTGATAATATTAGTGAGTCTGTAGCTAATGAACTTAATTTAGACGAGTATCATGCAGAATTATTACCACAAGATAAAGTTTCTTGGGTAGAAAAATTAATGACTCAAAAATCATCTGGAGGAAAACTTATCTTTGTTGGAGATGGAATCAATGATGCTCCAGTTCTAGCACTATCTGATATAGGAGTAGCAATGGGTGGCCTTGGAAGTGATGCAGCTATTGAAGCAGCTGATGTGGTTATTATGACAGATGAGCCATCTAAAATTGCAAATTCTGTTCAGATTTCTAAAAAAACAATGAGAATTGTAAAACAAAATATAGTATTTGCTATTGCAGTAAAAATTGGAGTTTTAATTTTAAGTGCATTCGGAGTATCAACTATGTGGGAAGCAGTATTTGCTGATGTTGGTGTTTCTGTGCTAGCCATTGTAAATGCTTTAAGAGTTTTAAGAATTAAAAATAATTATAATAACAGATAATTTATATAATATTCAAATTATCTGTTTTTTTGTTTTAAATTGATAAAAAAAGGGTAAATAAAAAAACTAAAAATAATTTTAGTTTTAATTACTTTATAATCGCATCAGTTGCAGTGAAATTTTCAAGTGAATTTTCTTTTACTTGGATGCATATGTAAGAGATAGATTCATCATTAGAAGCAAAAAATTGGCGTTCTCCTTTAGGAGAAATTCTTATCCAATCTCCAGTTGTTAAAGTTACTTCTTCATTGTCGATTACTGCCTTACCAGATCCGGATATAATGTAATAAATTTCTTCATTTTGTTTGTGAGAGTGAACAAAAGGAACAC